>CALMKK010000276.1 GCA_937867135.1 uncultured candidate division Zixibacteria bacterium | reverse complement strand
GCTTTGCGAAAAAATAGGGGACCCATAATTTGCACCTTTTTCGATAACAGGTTGCGGATGATGCAATTACGGAAATATTTTTGTGTAAAGATAACGGCTGTCTCAAGGCGGCAAAAACCGAATTTCCTATGGTAATAAACGGGCATAATTATAGACCTCTCTCCACATAGAAGACCGGTCACTCGATTACCACCAAATTAGTAGCGAAAATGTACTGCGGAGAAGAAGCGCCTTAATTACCGTCAGGTCATCATCCCGACCGTCGGTCGGAATTAAGGACCTGACGGAAAATTAAAGATGGGGACGTCTGCCGGGCACGTCAAGGTCGGAGTAAATCGGCTATCACGACAAGCAGAAATGCTTGTCCTACTTCTTAAATGAAAAAACCGGCGCCGCAGTACCTAACAATAGGTCAGTTTCAAGAAATCAATCCGCCGGGCGATATTGACATCATTGGCGCATCGGGCCGAACAGGTTTCGCATGAGAGACAGGCATGGATGGAATTCTTGGTTGGGATTTCATCAAGCGTGGTTCGGGCCTGCAATAAATTGCCGTATTGCGCGGCGTACATATACGTGCGCATCAAAGTCGGTATTTCGACATCATGCGGGCAGGTGGCCAGACAGCGGCGGCACTGACGGCAAAAGTCAAAACCGAGCCGGGCGCCCTGTTCTTCCAAAAAGCGTCTTTCCGGTTCGGTGTATTCCAAATCACGGGCCACCGCGAAATCCTGCTTCATATGTTCGAAATTGGTGTACCCGGGAATATTGACGGTGATATTTTTATTTCTCATCACCCATTTCAGGGAGGCCGAGGCAATGGTGGCGGTCATGTGTTCTTTGATCCAGGCGGCGTTTTCCGAATTTAATTTTTCCGGACTGCCCCAGAAAGCCTTCATCGCCACTATGCCGACGCCTACGGCGGCGGCGTTTTGGATGGCCTCGAACAACTGCTTGTCCGACGAAAGAGCGAAATTGATCATGGCCTCGACAACGTCATAGAAGCCGTCGGCGGCCGCTTCATTCAATACCTGCGCCATTTCGGAGTGAGTTGTCACGCCGGCAAAACGGATTTTATTCTGCTCTTTGAGGGTCGTCATCGCTTCTTTAAAGAATTGGTTTTTGACCTGCGCCGTTTCGGAAACGCTATGAATATAGAAAATATCGACATAATCCATTTGAAGTTGTTTGAGGCACGACTCCGCTTTATTGATGATAGTTTTTCTGATTTGGGCCGGCCGCATTGCCGGCCAATCCCGGGGCAATTCCACTTTCGTTCCGATTATCACTTTATCGCGAATGCCAAGCCGCTTGATGACATTTCCGACCATCTCCTGATTGCGGCCCATTTGATAAGATTCGGAAGTTTCGAACAGGCGAACTCCTTTGTCATACGAGGCGGCCACTACTTCCGGAACGGCGGCATTCATCACGCCCATGCCGATTATGGGCAGTTTAAGGCCGGTTTTTCCCAGGGTGCGGTAAATAATCGGTTTGACGGGAGTTTCCGGCTTTCGATCTTCAATTGAGATCCGATCATCGGCCTTGATGGTGCTTGTCAAACCGGCGGCAATAAAGCCGGTGGCCGCGGTCAGAAACCCCCTCCGCGATAATTCGCTTTCAGGCATTCCCATAAAGACCTCCCCCAAACTACTGCATATTTAGTAAGAAGTTTAAGTTGCACTTTAAAACTATGCAAGATTAAAAAAAACGGCGGCTCAGATGAGGTTGTCCCATAAGTTTGGAATGATGTGCATTGGAAATCTTCGGAGAATTTGCAATATGGTGAAGTTGCGGTACCCCAAATGGATTCTTGATGGAATTGGCTCGGCGGGTTTGAGAACCCGCCGAGCACGGTAATAAACGGGCAGGTAGGAAACCTGCCGCGCACGAACAGCCAGATAGGATATCCGCCGCGCACAAACAATAAAAAACCGGCAGATATAAACCTGCCGGCGAATCATTAAATTTCAAGTAAAAGCGAATCGATATTGAAATAACTACATCCCGTATTTGTCGATAATCTCCTGCTTGGTCTTGTGCAGGATGTCATATTTCCCGCCGACCTTGGTGAAGGCCGCCAGCGCCTTTTCCAGATGATGCATCTCGTGCGCCGCCGACAACTGCGTGCGGATCCGGGCCTGTCCCTTGGGTACGACCGGGAAGAAAAATCCGACCGCATAGATGCCTTCGGCATAGAGATCGCGGGCGAAATCCTGCGACAGTTTGGCGTTGAAGAGCATGACCGGTACAATCGGGGTCTCCCCTTCTTTGATAATCAGGCCGGCTTCGGTCAGACCCTTGCGCCAAAAGATGGTGTTCTTTTCCAGTTTGTCGCGCCGCTCGGTGGTCTTGCTGATAATTTCCAGCACCCGGATGGCGCCGGAGACCACCACCGGCGGAATGGTATTGGAGAAAAGATAGGGACGGGCTTTCTGACGGCACATCTCGACCAGCTCCCGCCGTCCGGAGACACAGCCGCCGGAAGCCCCGCCGAGCGCTTTGCCGAGCGTCGTGGTGATAATATCGATTTTGCCCATGACACCGCACTGTTCATGCGTGCCTCTTCCCGTCTTGCCGATAAAACCGGAAGCGTGGGAATCATCGACAAAAACCAGCGCGCCGTATTTTTCGGCCAGTTCCACAATTTTGTCCAGTTTGGCCAGGTCGCCATCCATCGAGAATGAGCCGTCGGTGATAATCAGTTTCACCCTCGCTTTTTCGTGCAACTGGAGTTTCTCTTCGAGATGCGCCATATCGGAGTGTTTGAAAGTGTCGGTCATCGCCTTGCAGAGGCGCATGCCGTCGACTATCGACGCGTGCACCAGGCGGTCGGCGATCATGACATCCTGATCGGTTAGGACCGCTTCAAAGACACCGGCGTTGGCATCCATACAGGATGGGAAAAGAATGGTATCTTCCGTCCCGAGAAAGGTAGTCAGTTTCTGCTCCAGTTCTTTATGAATATCCTGCGTGCCGCAGATAAAGCGCACCGAGGACATCCCGTAACCGCGATGGTCAAGTCCTTTGCGGGCAGCTTCGACCACATCGGGATGCGAGGAAAGTCCCAGATAATTATTGGCGCACATATTGATTACTTTTTGTTTGGCGGCGCCAATCGGGAATTCTACTTCAATTTCGGAATTCTGGGGAGCGCAGATAATCCGCTCTTCCTTAAATATACCGGCGTCTCTGATACCGGCCAGCTCCGATTTATAAATGCTTCTTATTGCTTCGGGGAATGCCATATATCACCTACTGTATGTTAAATTCTTTTAGGAGTTCGGCGATGTTATTGACGGTGTCGAACGCATCGGGCGTGGCTTTGGCGTCCGGAATCTGGATATTGTACTTATTCTCCAGAAACCGTTTCAGGGATACCATCGAGAAGGAATCGACAATCCCGCCGGAAATGAGAGGGGTATTGAAATCCACCTCGCGGTCATCCCCCTCTTCGAGATATTCATTTTTTACATAATTCAAAACAATGTTCTTGAGATCAGACATGACTCTCTCCTTATTCCAAAAATTACATATCATTTTCCAGAGTTGAAACATCGCCGATTTCTTCGCCCCATTCTTTGGCCCGAAGCACGCGGCGCATGATTTTGCCGCTCCGGGTCTTGGGGAGCGAATCGACAAACTCTATTTCCTGAGGCATGGCCAGAGGCGAAAGCCGCTTGCGGATAAAATTCATTATGGCCAGATCCAAATCTTTGGAAGCCTGGAAACCGGGCTTTAACGTAATGAAGGCCTTGACGACTTCCATATTGACCGGGTCCGGTTTGCCCACCACGGCCGATTCCGCCACCGCCTCGTGTTCCAAAAGCGCCGATTCGATTTCAAACGGGCCGACCAGATGCCCGCCGGTGTTGATGACATCGTCATCGCGTCCGACAAACCAGAAATACCCTTCCTCGTCGATACTGGAGCGGTCGCCGCAGATATACCAACCATTTTTGAATTTGCTCTTATAGGTGATTTCGTTGTTCCAATAGGTCCGCATCATGGAGGGCCAGCCCGGCTTCAAAGCAATCAAGCCGACAATGCCCGGCTTTTTAATCGGTTCGTAGGTTTTAAGATCAAGCACCGTGGCATCGATCCCCGGAAACGGCTTCCCCATCGAACCCGGTTTGACCGTCATTCCCGGATAATTGGAGATGACAATGCACCCGGTTTCGGTCTGCCAGTAGGTATCAAGGAACGGCAGGCCGAAGACTTTCTTTGACCAGATGACCGCCTCGGCGTTCAACGGCTCGCCGACCGAGCAGAGATGGCGCAATGAGGAGAGATCGTGTTTCTTTACTATTTCATCCCCATCCTTCATAAGGGAGCGGATGGCGGTCGGCGCGGAATACCAGACCGTGATTTTGTATTTCTCGATGAATTTGTACCACGTTTCGGCTTTAAAACCGCTATCAAGCACACATTGTGTCATACCGTTCACCCACGGCCCGATGATGCCGTATGATGTCCCGGTTACCCAGCCGGGGTCAGCGGTGCACCAATATATGTCGTTCTCCTGCAAATCCAGGACATATTTGGCCGTGATATACTGGGCGATCAGCGAGTAATGGACATGCTGGGCCCCTTTCGGCTTCCCGGTGGTTCCCGAGGTGTAGTGCAAAACCGAGGGCGTTTCCGCTTTGGAGGGATAAATATCGAAATGCTCGATCCGCTCGGCTTGGTCCATATGAAAGGCGATTTCCCGCTCCTTGAGCGGCTTGGAGCCGTCATCATCGACTACTATGATATGCTTCATATATGGCATCTGCGGAACGATATTGCGGACTTTCTGAAGATGTTTTTTCTGGGTGATGACAGCCGCCGTTTTGGCATCCTCAAGGCGGGTTATTAAGGAATCCGATCCGAAGGCGGAAAAGAGCGGTTGTGCGATACCGCCCATTTTCAGAATCCCGAGAAATCCAAAATAGAGTTCCGGGACCTTATCCATGAACAGGCAGATCCGATCTCCCGGTTCCAACCCCAGACCTTTCAAAAAATGAGCAATGCTGTTGGTCAACAGACGCATATCATTAAATGTATATTTTTTCACATCGCCGCCGAACCCTTCCCAGATCAGGGCCAATTTGTCCTTTTTGCCCATGCGGCAAAGGCGATCGGTGCAGTACTCTCCGATATTGAGAATCTCGCCATTGTGATAACCAAGTTCTTTTTCTGAAATGGACCAGCTAAAATTTTCTTTTACGTTTTCATAAGGTCCCATGTTAGCCACGCTTACTCCTCCTTATGTCCGACCCCGTTGTGATTTATTTCACTATGAGCCATATTTGACGCCATAATTTGTATACGCATAATAATTTATTCCATTATAAGAACGATTTTGGACGAGGGAATTTTATGCGATGTCGCCAGATCCATCGCTTTAATAAAATCTTTGAAAGGGAAACGATGCGTGATGACCGGGCGGGGATCAACCTTGCCGGTATCAAGCAAATTGCGCAGTTGATACCAGGTTTCAAACATTTTGCGGCCGCTGATGCCGATAATTTTGGCGCCCTTAAATACGACACTTTCAGCCATATCGAATTCAAAAGGGGCCGGGGCAATCCCGAAGGCCGTGAAGGTGCCCATCCGCCTTAAAATAGCGAACCCGTCATGTACCGCCGCTTTATTGCCGGCCATATCGAGGACGATATCCACGCCGCCGTCAGTTTCTTCAAGAATCCGCTCCCGGTAATTTTTTTCTTGAGTGACATTGATACTGATATCGGCTCCCATCTTGCGGCAAATCTCCAGATTGAATTCAATCATCCCGAGATTATAAATACGGGCGGCGCCGACCGCATGAGCCACGCCGCAAGCAAAGGCCGCAATCGGGCCGTCGCCGATAATGGCGATTTTTTTGGCGCTGACATTGCTTTCCATCACCGTATAGGTAGCGTTTCCGAACGGTTCCTGTATCGAGGCAATTTCAACTGAAAGCGATGAGTCATTTTTCCAACAGCAGATTTCCGGGACCACAGCATATTCGGCGAAAATACCGTTTCTGTCCACGCCCAGTATGGAGACATTCCGGCAGACATGCATATCGCCCGTTCGGCACTGATAGCAATGACCGCACGGTACATGCGTTTCCGCCGAGATATAATCACCGACTTTGATTCCCTTCACAAAAGAGCCGATTTCGACCACTTCGCCGCAACATTCATGGCCGAATACCATCGGCGGCTTGATTCGTCCTTGCGACCATTTGTCCCAGGTATAGATATGTTTGTCGGTCCCGCAGATAGATGCCGCTTTGACCTTAATCAGGACTTCATCCGGCTTCGGCTTCGGGATATCTATTACAGCAAGTTCCGCCCCGGCGGATGGCTTTGTCTTCATTGCCGCCAGCATTTTATTTGACATCTCCTTATGGTTCCTTTCTTTAAACGAATATCTCGCTAAGATTCCAAAAATATGGCTTAACGAGGCGAAAGTCAAATCAAATAGGAATTTGACCATATAAAGCACAAAAGGTCCCCCCGGGGACCTTAAGTACTTAATAATTATTCAGTTACGTTTAAACCGGGACCTGCTGGCTCCGTAAGACATCAAGGGAATCGACACCCATACATGTCCCCAAGGAAAGTGCCGTTTTGAGAAGCGATGAATCGGCCTCGATCTTGCGGTTTTTTCCGGCGACATCGGCAATCGGGACCTGACCGATTTCATTTCCATGTAATCCGACCATAAAACCGAATTTCTTTTGAAATGCCAGATGAACCGCGGCTGTTCCGAAACGGCTGGCCAGAATGCGATCGAAAGCAGTGGGACCGCCACCGCGCAGGAGATGACCGAGAATGGTGACACGGGTCTCCAGCGTGGTAATGCCCTCGATTTGGGCCGCCAGCTGATTGGAAATGCCTCCGAGTCGAATTTTATCGGGGCTATTTGCGATGATTCGTTTGACCACCATTTCCCCGCCTTCGGGTTTGGCCCCTTCTCCGATAACAATAATGCTGAAATTCCGCCCATCCCGGTTTCTGGTTCGGATTTTATCGCAAATGACATCGATTTGATACGGCATTTCCGGTATGAGAACAATGTCGCCGCCGCTGGCGACTCCGGAGGCCAGCGCCAGCCATCCGGAATAACGGCCCATTACTTCGATTATCATTACGCGGTGATGAGCCTGAGCGGTGCTATGGATTTTATCGATCGCCTCCGACGCCGTAGCCAAAGCGGAATCGAATCCGAAAGTCTGATCCGTGCCGTAAAGATCATTATCGATTGTCTTGGGAACGCCGATGACATTAAGTCCCTTCTGGGCCATGCCGTTCGAGGCCGCCATCGTGCCGTCACCCCCAATAGCGATAAGGGCATCAAGACCGAGACGTTCGAAGTTCTGAAGCGCCTGCGAGGAGCGATCCAGATAAATATATTCGTCATTTTGAAGGACCGGGAAATGGAACGGATCGGCACGATTGGAAGTCCCCAGAATGGTGCCGCCCAGAGTCAAAATACCGGAAACATCGGAGGAGACCATTTTGCGGTAGCGATTCTCGATCAAGCCTTCATAACCGTCAAGAAAACCGACCACTTCCATTTCGTAATCGTTTATAGCCGTTTTGACCACCGCCCGCAAAACGGCATTCAGCCCGGGGCAGTCGCCGCCTCCCGTCAAGACTCCCAGTTTCATTTTTGTCGTCATAATTATTTATCCCTTCCTGGAATACCAGCCGTTACATGGCTTTCCTTACTTCTGAAACCAAGATATGTCTTTTCAAAAGAGGCCCCAAGATTATCCGCTCGCGAAGCATAATCTTCTTTATTTGCCCATCCCTGCGACGGGTCCAGAATAAAACTCGGTACGTCCGGGCATTGCTCCGGAACCTGAAAACCGAAACGGCCGTCTTGACGATAGGCAACTCCATTCAGCCCTCCGTCAAGAATGGCGCGAATAATGGCCCGGGTATGTTGAATACTTATTCTTTCGCCGGTTCCATAGGGGCCGTTGATCCATCCGGTATTCACCAGCCAGCAATTAACATTATATCGTTTGATTTTCTCCGACAAGAGTCTGGCATAAACGGTCGGCTCCAGCGCCATAAAAGGAGCCCCGAAACACGGGCTAAAAGTGGCTTTCGGCTCGGTCACGCCTTCTTCGGTCCCGGCTACTTTGGCGGTATATCCGATAAGGAAATATTTCTCGGCCATTTCCGGCGTCAGTTTCGCCACCGGCGGCAAAACGCCGAAAGCATCCGCGGTGAGGAGTATTATATTGCGGGGGTGTCCGCCCATGCCGTCCGGAACAATATTGTTCAAATGCGTAATTGGGTACGCCGCCCGGGTATTCTCGGCCAGGGAATCATCGTCAAGATTGACCCGCCGGGTTTCATTATCAATGGCCACGTTTTCGAGAATTGTCCCGAATTTGCGGGTGCACTCATAAATTTCCGGCTCTCCTTCAGGCGAAAGTTTAATTACTTTCGCATAGCAGCCGCCCTCGAAATTGAATATCCCTTCCTCACTCCAGCCGTGTTCATCATCGCCAATCATTTTTCGCTCCGGATCGGTCGAAAGAGTGGTTTTCCCGGTCCCGGAAAGGCCGAAGAAAATGGCCGTGTCACCATTCTTTCCAAGATTCGCCGAGCAATGCATGGAGAGAACATCCTTCTGGGGCAGG
>CALMKK010000275.1 GCA_937867135.1 uncultured candidate division Zixibacteria bacterium | reverse complement strand
GCGGCATCAATGAAGAATTAAGCAAACATAAATATTTCCGGTACGAGATTTCTTCCTTTGCCCTTCCCGGCTACGAATGCCGTCATAACGTGCGCTATTGGGAGGGAGGCGACTTTCTCGGGCTGGGTCCCTCGGCTCACAGTTTTATCGGGGCGCATCGTTTCGCCAACAGCGCCGACCTTCATTATTACCTTAAGCAACTTTCCGTCAACAAGCGCCCCCTGATTCTCGACACCGACAGCCGCGAGGCCCGTATCGCCGAGGCGATCATGCTGGGACTTCGCACCGCCCGCGGGATTGAACGTCAGCAGTTTTTGCATCGCTTCGGCATTGCGGTTGAAGAGGCGGTCGATATGACCAATTATGAAACCCTGGTGAGAGGCGGCATGATTGCGCCGAATGATGAGCATATCAAATTGACCGAGACCGGTTTCCCTCTGGCCGATGAGATCATCCGGCGGTTGGTGAAATAGCAGAATACACCCGCGGTCTTCCTTTCCGGCGGGTCTGAGGACCCGCGCGGCACAGGGGGGGCATCCGTCGGCCCTCAAATCAAAATTATATTTTAATTTCCGTGCTCAGCGGGTTCTCCCGTCAGGGCCGGGCCTTTGACGGCAAACCCGCCGCTATTTATTAGAACTTAACTTGAAAAAAAATTAAGCGAGACACAGGCCTTAATTGATGCAACATTAATCACAGTAGGACAAGCATTCCTGCTTGTCCCTTAAATCGCCGGCCTGGAATGTCCGGCCTATCATTGGGATATGACTCCCGGATTGTTCCATCTGAAACCTGCTCCAAATTTCCTCATTATATCCCGTTTCATTTATTATATTAGCGCAATGGAACTCTTTGAAAATGAGCCGACGGGCGAGAATGAGACGCCGGTTGACCTGAATTCCCCCCTCGCCGACCGGATGCGGCCGCAGAATTTCGACCAGTTTATCGGGCAGGAAAAATTGGTCGGCAAAGATACTCCCCTTCGCCGCGCTATCGAGCAGGACCGGGTCGGCTCGGTGATTTTCTGGGGTCCCCCCGGCTCCGGCAAAACCACTCTGGCGGAACTTATGGCCCGCGCCACCAAGGGGCAGTTTGTGCCGTTCTCGGCCGTCACCTCGGGAATAAAAGAAATCAAGGAAGTAATTTCGAAAGCGCGGCACTATCGCCAACTGTCGGGGCGGAAAACCTATATCTTCATCGATGAAATCCATCGTTTCAACAAGGCCCAGCAGGATGCTTTCCTGCCGTATGTCGAAAAGGGGGATATTGTTCTCATCGGCGCCACCACCGAGAACCCGTCATTCGAAGTTATATCGGCCTTGTTATCGCGGGTCAAAGTCTATGTCCTGGGTCGCCTCAAAGATAAAGAATTGGCCGCCATCATAAAGAACGCCCTGTCCGATTCGGAACGGGGACTGGGCGGGATGAATATTGCTATCGACGATAAAGCTCTGGAGTTCATTACTATCGCCGCCGATGGTGACGCCCGTCGGGCGCTGAACCTTCTCGAGGCCTGCGCCGAAGATGCCGGAAAGAACGGTCAAATCACTCTCGAGAAAGCGACCGAGATTCATCAAAAAGGGGCGCTTCTGTACGACAAAACCGGCGAGGAGCACTACAATATTATATCCGCCCTGCATAAAGCGGTTCGGGGCGGCGACCCTGATGCCTCGCTGTACTGGCTGGCGCGGATGCTCGATTCCGGCGAGGATCGCCTCTATATCGCCCGACGGATGATTCGGATGGCGATCGAGGATATTGGCCTGGCCGACACCAACGCCCTCACGATCGCCCTTAACGCCCGCGATACTTACCATTTTCTCGGCTCTCCCGAAGGGGAACAGGCGCTGGCTCAGACCATAATTTATCTCGCCTGCGCTCCGAAATCGAATGCCGCCTATATGGCGTTCGAGAATGCCATGAAAGATGCTTCCGAAAAAGGTTCCCTTCCGGTGCCGCTCTGGATTCGCAATGCGCCGACCTCTTTAATGAAGGCGCTCGGATACGGCAAAGATTATAAATATGCCCATGAATACGAAGACGCAGTCACCGACCAGGAATATTTCCCCGAAGAACTGGCCGGCAAAACCTATTATCATCCGACCCAGAGAGGAAAAGAGATCAAGATTTCTGAATATCTGGAGAAATTTCGGGAATATCGGAAAAGACTGATGGACAAAAATAAGAAAGAGAAATAGGCCGGTGTCTTTTCCAAAATATTTCCAACCATTGTCATACTTTGAATGTAAAATATAGGAATATTAACGAGGAAACGGTTCAAATCATACTCGCGTCGGCCGCTTTATATTTAATATGTCATTGAAAAAAATAATTCTGATAATCGCCCTGACATTGCTCCCGTCGGTTTATGCCGTGGCCCAGGTCACTTTGATACCGATGGATGAAACCCAGACCGACCATCTCAAAGCTTACGGTATCGCTTTCAAGGCCCTCGAGATGGGTCTCAAGGTCGAATGGCTCTTGAATTACCGCGGCGGGTCATTCATGTTCGACACCCGTGATGAATTATCCAATGCCTGCCTGGTGCGCGGAGTCAAAACCGAATCGATAACCTCGGCCGATGTCGCCGATATTTACCGCACCATTGAAACCGAAAATATGGAAAAAGTCACCTTGGAGAAGGCTCCCGCGATTGCCGTCTATACGCCCAAAAATGTCCGGCCGTGGGACGATGCCGTAACACTGGCCCTGACTTACGCCGACATAAAATACACCATGATTTGGGATGATGATATACTGGCCGGAGCGCTCGACAATTTCGACTGGCTTCATTTGCATCACGAAGATTTCACCGGGCAGTACGGCAAATTTTACGCCACCTTCCGCAATCAGTTATGGTACCGTCAGGATGTCGAAACCAACGAGGCAATGGCCAAAAAGCTGGGGTATCATAAAGTCTCCGAGATGAAGCGCGATGTCGCCAAAATAATCAAAGATTATGTTCGTCGCGGCGGATTTATGTTCGCCATGTGTTCGGCGCCGGAGACTTTCGATATCGCCCTCGCGGCCCAGAATGATGACATTGTCCCGTCGGAATTCGACGGCGACCCGGCCGATCCCGACGCCCAGAAAAAACTCGATTACACGCGGACTATGGCTTTCGAGAATTTTTCCGTATCGCTCGACCCGCTGGAGTACCGTCACAGCAATATCGACACCTACCCCGACCGGCTGGTCAAATTCCCCACCCCCGATAACGATTATTTCTACCTGTTTGAATTTTCGGCCAAATTGGACCCGGTCCCGACCATGCTGGTGCAAGATCATGTCGGGATGGTAAAAGGATTCATGGGGCAGACCACCGCTTTCCGCAAATCGCTTTTGAAGAAATATGTCACGATTCTGGGGCAGGTTGACGGGTACGACGAGGTCCGCTATATCCACGGCAACTACGGCAAAGGGACATTCACCTGGCTCTCCGGCCACGACCCCGAGGATTATCAACATATGGTAGGCGATCCTCCGACCGATTTATCATTACACAAGAACTCTCCCGGCTACCGTCTGATTCTGAACAATGTCCTCTTCCCCGCCGCCAAGAAGAAAGAGCGGAAGACCTGATCGATTTCAGGCAGGAAAGGGTTCCTGCCGGCGCATGAAAAAATATTTGCTTGCTCCGTGCGCGGCAGATTTCTTATCTGCCCGAAAAAATAAATCAGCACCTCAATAATCGACAGGGCCGTACCTATTACGGCAAACCCGCTGCATTCTTTCGCCTTGTACGTGATTGAACAGGGATTATTTGATAACACGCTCCTAGTATCACCTTCCTATTCGAAGTTCCGGAGCTTCGGCTGGAGATCATTGAACGCAAAGAGGATGACAAGGCAAAGTCTCATCATCCTCCATCGTGAACTTCATATCTATTTCTTTTTTAATCAATCGTTCCGCATAGGCACGCCGGGCCGCCTTTATAAAGGGCGTTAATCATATAGGATACGTCCAGTATATTAATTGTCCCGTTGGCATTAACATCGGCCTGGGATTGGCAAACCGGCGCCGGTCCCATTTTGTACAGAAAATTGATTACATAAGATACATCAAGGATGTTAAAGGCCCCGTTGTTATTGGCGTCACCGGGCGTGATACAGCAACTGCCCGAACCGAAATTCTGCCAGAAACCCTGATTGAGATTTGTCCCGCTCGTGCTAACCGCGCCGGCGGCGGTCTGCCCGAGTGTGCCGTCAATCATAAAACTGCCGGTTTGACCCCTGTTCCCGCCTGCCGCCAAAACCTGCCATTTTATCTGTTCCCCCACCGCCGGACTTTTGGCTTCCGCACGAGTTTCTTTAGGAATAGTGATTACGGAAAAAGCCGCAAGGATCAGCCATGCCATAAACGCCCAGCGCAAAAATGCGGGTTGCAGTCTTATCCTCTTATTTTTAAGCATCGTTGTGCTCCCCAATTTGATTTTTCCGCCGCTATTTTGTCAGAGTCTTTTGATTCGGCTGAGGCATCGGTGTCAATTGTGACTTAGCCGGAACGGCCCCTTCCACATAAGCGGTATCGATCCGCCCGCCGGCACTGGTCGCCGAGTTTGCTTCGGCCAGCAATCCATAATAAGTGGGGAAATAGGTGGCCGTGATTACCGGACTCCAGCAATAATTGTTATTGCCGCTATTTACGCTGCGCGCCTCGAGTCTGAATTGATAGGTCCCGGCGAAGGGAACATAGTAAAACCTGCTGGCCGCAATGGTGGTGTAGAAATATCCGGTATTGGGCGTATTGTCCTGTCCGACCCAGTAATAAAAATAAAACTCATCATTTCCGCCGGCGGTCTGATCAATCTGATATGAAACATGATTGGCGAGTCCGGCCGGTCCCGACATGCCGACCTGTCCGGTCGCATTGATCATAACAAAACCGCCGCTTGGGGTAGTAATGCTGACTACAGCCATATCCTGAAGAGTGACTGAATAATTGATATTGATGCCTCCGGTCATCGCTGAGTTTGTCAAACCGGCCTCATCAACTATTTTTGTCGAATAAAGGCTGTTGTTCGGCAGGGTTCCGGCGACATAGGCAAAAGCGACGGAAGTCAATTTGGTCCGGGGAACCAGTTCGGCGCCGCCGTTGACACTGATACCGAGCCAGAGGGCAGTGTCATTTACGAAAAGCGATTCCGGGAGGATATTTTGACCCGGAGCCCCGAGATTGACATTAAAAAGCCCCCCCGACGTGGTAATGGCGACCGAGCCGCTTACCCATTTTTGATTGGAAATCCCGTTAAGGGTTGGATCGTTCCAAATGGTAAAATTGAGATTATAACTGCCATTGGGAACCGGATTGCCGCTACCATCGGCCAGCCGCCCCTGATATGAAATAGTTAGGGGCACCTGGGCGAAAGCGACCATGGCCGCAAAGCAGACGGCCAGGATAGCAAGAGCACTTACCCATTTGAAGCGCATTTCTGCTCCTTTCATTTGAAATAAACCGAATCGTTTAGTAATTGATAGTAGGAATACGAAGGCTTCGAAAATGTCGTTTGAATTAGTCCATTATTGCGGGGGGGCTGAAAAGTGTGAAATAATATATGGCAGAACCGCAGGACTTCGTCTGGGGTTCTGCTCTACACTTACTATGTCGAAACCACGTTCGGGCAGGAGCCGGAACTCAGGGGTTTCGACCCATAAGTCTTTTGCAATAATATATATAAGAATAGTCGAAACCCCCATATATTTTCATTCCGAAAATATATGGGGGAATTTCGACCTACGAAAATTTTATTTGGGCATTTTTTCAAAAAGATAATACCCCTCCCTCGGGACTGCGAATATCTGATTATACAATTTCAATTGCGACGTGAATTGCTCCGGGGTCAGGCCCAAATCTTCGAGATTAATCGGCCCGGCGATGATGTACTGTACGCCCAGACTGTCGGCGCGGAACTCCAGATAAGAAACAGTCAGTAGTTTGTCGGTGGCATCCTGTGTCCCCAGCCAGGCCAGCATATCATATCGTTTGATATTATCGAACAGAAATTCATACGGCGCCATCACGGTCGCCCCCGGCTTGATACGGCTGTCTATATCCCGAATGGCCGCAATCTGACCCGGCGCATCGCGGCGAATTATCCCGGCATCAATAAGCGCATAACAGCCATACCCCACAAACAGAATCAGCCAAGTCGGCAGGATTATCCGTTTCATAAATTGCCTGAAGCCGGAAAGAACTTCCGGCAAATCATAAATTGTCTTGGCAATCGCAATCGCAAAGAACGGCATCAAAGGGAGCATGTAGCGGCGGAATTTCAGCAAAGGAAGCATCCCGATAAAAATCAGCGTCGCCGCCAGATAAATCCAGAAAAAGGAATTTTCACGGTATTTCTTCCGCGAGGTCAGAATCAGGGCCAAAATCATCAATCCTGAGAGCCCGATTACCTCCGGCCCCCGGAAAAGTTGCTGGTGCTCCTTGAGCAAACTGACCAGGGGCCGCCACCAGGCAATTTCAATCTGGGGCGTGATATACCGATTCTGAAAGAGATGATGCATAAACGCGACCCGGTCGGTTATGAATCCGGAGAAGTACGGTGCAAACAAAGCCAGCCCGAACAAAACAAAAATGAATGTCAGGCGATATTGCCGGTGCCAGAGAAGCGCCGCCCCTCCGGCGAAAACAAAGGCCAGTCCCAGAGGATGAGTCAAGCCGCTCAAACCGGAAAGAATCCCGCCCAGCGCCACCGCAATAGCACGATTATCGCGCCGTCCCTTATCAAGCAGAATATATCCGGCAAATCCCAAAAAGGTCAGAAGCATCTCCGGTCGAAATATCCGCATTGCCTCCCAGAAACCGGGTGTCCAGATCAGAATCAGGCAGGCGGCTAAGGCTACCTTCTTTCCGGCCGCGGACCGCAAATGGAAATACAGTATCGTTAGAAGACCCGCTCCGGCCAGCCCCGATACCAGCCGAAGCTGGTATAATCCCCAGCCGAATACCGTTGAAACCAGCGCCCCGGCCCAAACCAACAATTTATGATAAATCAAAATCTCGCCGATCAGAGGGGGATGATCGCGGAACATCTCGGTGATAATCAAACCACGGGTCATCCAGGAATAAACCTGCTGGCCGATCCAGGCTTCATCGACATAAATGGCCCGATTGATAAAAGCGAGCGGAAATAAAATCAGGAAAAGAAGGCCCATTATCGCGGCCGGATACCCTGAAAATATTTTTTGAACAAATTTATTTATCCCGTTTTTGTCGGGCATAACTGCTCCGGCCTGTCTCTTTGGTTTCTGTAATTAAAATCAGAGGATAGATTATCCCGGCGGAATAAAATGTCAAGGAGATTCTGCCGGATGCGGATTAATGAAGGAAGCTGTTATTTCCGATTAACGGACCGCGCCGGCGCCGATCGCGGAGAAACGGTTCGGCATATTCGCCGTGCTTCCCGCGAAAAGCATGAAAGTCAATTCCAGCGGTACACCCCGCCTTAAATTCAGGCGGAAAACATTGAGGAGCGACGTCCCCTGATAGACTTTTTCAAAGCCCCCCTCGGACAGGGATATCGTAAAAATCGGGACCTGCCAGATTTCACAGTCGCGGTCGCAGGTCAGCGCCACCGCTGTCTTGCGCCAATCGTCGCGCAAAACCACATTCCGGCATTGCGGCTGATTAATTACGGAATCGAGATAACCGCCGTTTATTCGATTGCCGTTGTAAAGCGGATAACGGTCATGGGCGTGCCCGGCCTGGAAATTAAAATTGTTTTCCACGGCCAGTCTTACAACATACAAATCATCGGTTTCGGCGGTCAAAGCATAATTGACCGAAATTACATCGGAATCCGGGGCAAAATAGAATCTTTTCTCAACCGTCAGCGCCTGGGATCCCTCCGGTCTCCAGATTCGGCCGGATCGTTTGAACGCGATAACCCCTTTATCGACCGAACCGTAATACTGATACGGCATATTCACAAAGTCCCCTTCTTCGCCGAAATTGCCCGAAAGGAATGTCTCAATATCGGTATCCTGACTTAAGAAATGGTCGATAAAGCAACGGCGAAGGTACCAATCTTCGGCCAGAAGTTTTTCCAGTCCGGCTTCCTTGGTCAGCACCAAATCATGAATGGAAGCGGTTTCATCCTTGGCTTTCTCCTGTCCCTCCAGACGGGCGCCGGCCAATTTCCAATGATACCCCTCCCGGCGCCGTTTGAGAGTGTCAGTCAGATTGAAGGCCGCCTCACGGCTGTCGAGTTCCACCAGCATGCCCCCGGTCGAGGGTTTGAACCAGGCCGCAAATTTATTGGTACTGACGGTAATCTCCGGCTTGCCGTCGCAATCATAATCATATTCGTCTCGTACGACTTCGCTGCTATCCCCCTGATAAATTAAATTTTCGGCCCGAATCAGATTCTCAAAAATGGCCTGACGCAGATGCGGAAGGTACAGCCCCCCGAAGACTCCGTGCCAGTACGGGCAATTGCACTGCCCGGCGTAGAGATGATGTTTGGCGCGGTCGATCCGTTCAGTTTCCCGAGGATTATCGGAAATGAACTTATCGAGTTTCTCCGAGACCGCCAGCATTCTTTTGTGCATCAGATTGGCTTCATCATATTTCGCCAAAAATCCCCGCCAATGCCCGCCCCGGACATACCGGCCGTATTTTTC
>CALMKK010000274.1 GCA_937867135.1 uncultured candidate division Zixibacteria bacterium | reverse complement strand
CAAATTTCCAGCGGATTGCCGACGCACATAATTTCCGACTTATGGGACATCCTCTCAGGTTCCGCCTTTATCATCAAAATATCAACGAGGTCATTTTATGGCGACTCATGTCTGCCCCTGGTGGATGGGATACTTATTAATGTCCCCGTGGAGACGGTGGCTCCAAAATCCTGAGAAAATTCTTGGTCCGTATATAAAGGAAGGGATGAAAATTCTTGAAATCGGTCCCGGCATGGGTTTCTTCACTCTGCCGATAGCCCGTATGGTCGGCGCCGATGGAAAGGTAATCGCCGTCGACGTGCAGACAAAAATGCTCCGATCGCTCGAGCGGCGAGCCGACAAAACCGGCCTGCGCCATCGCATCGAAGCCCGGCTCTGTCCCGCCGCGTCGCTCAATATCGGTGATCTGGCCGATACCATCGACTTCGCCATCGCTTTCGCCGTCATGCACGAGATTCCCGACCCGAAAGCCGCTCTGAACGATATCGCCGTAGCGCTCAAAGCCGGTGGCATACTTCTGATTTCCGAACCAAAAAACCATGTTTCGGACGATGAGTTTAAAAGGACAATTTCATTGGCCCGGGAATGCGGATTAACCGAAACCGCAACCCCTGTCGTAAGACGCAACTATTCCGTTTCGATGATTAAACAAAAAAAATGAATTTCAGCCTTTAGGAACCTGTGCTCGGTCGGGTGATGGCATCGCCTCATAATCAGGCTCAATCCCCTTGACCACCCAATCCAAACAGATTTTTTCCCAATTTGCCGCTTTTGAAGTATCAAAATAGCGGATTGATTCCGTCATTTCGGATTGAAACATTAATTGTATCGCCTGCCCCTTAATCACCGGCGATTTTCCCAAGATGGCAAACCGTTGACAAGGAGTATTTTTCGACCACTGCAGCTGCTCCAGAAACAGCCTCAATACTTCCGGCCTAGATGGAACCGCCGTTCGTACATCGATTATGGCCGAAAACGGACCCTCCACCGTCGTCAAAACCGACCTTAATTCCGAAAAATATCTCTTTATCTCCCCTTCCTCGAGAGAACCGCCCAAGACGATAAATAATCCGTATGAAGTCCGGTCAATCTTATACATATTGCCTATTATTAAAAGGAATTATCCTATTCCATTTATCGACACCCCGCTAAATTCCCTTTACTACATGGCGGATGGTCAATATTACAACCCAAAGCCCAGCGATTTGACTTCATCCAGGGATTTGAAAAAAACTCGGCGGTCGCGCTCCGTGATTAGTTTTGCCGCCGATTCCATACTCATCCCCTTAAGTGCGGCCAGCTCAAAAACCGAGGCGGTATTTAGATTGACATTGAGCGGAGCGGTCGGCTCCGGGAAGAAAATAGTCTGCGGAATCAAAAAATCTTTATTCTCAACCCAGAGTTGCGGCCCGATATTGGCGTCGAGTACTAATTGCCCGTCCAGGACACTGTCGCGCAGGGCGCTAAAGGCGGTCATAAATTGAGACGCCAATTCGCGATATTTGTTAATATTGCCGATCATACCGCTATAGGCGGTTTCCTCATAAATGCGGCCGACATTATCGTTGACCGTCTTCCCAACGGTGGTCAGGAGAAAAAGTGAAACAATTTTTTTCTTCTCGTCGGGAAAAATCTCACCCCAGGTTTTCACAAATTCCACAATGGGAGCGGTACTGTCATTGATATGTCCTTTCATCCGGCTCCAAACATAGGCATTTTTCAGGAGAACGTTTTCCAAAGGAGAAAAGACTGATTTAACATCGATACTTTCCGGAAGCGGTTTCAGAAGGAAATGATCATAAAAGGCCTTTTCTCGATAGTTATTGGTTAAAAGAGAATCGGTGTCGAAACGGTAAAACAAGGTCGCCAAAACCCCTTCGCAGGAAAGCATCGCCTGGGCGCTTTTGAGCCGGCACGGGTCAAATATGGGCGAGGTATGCTCCAGATAAATCAGTTGCGCCAATGACATACCGGCGGTATCAACTTCAGGGAGAAGTTTGCGATAAATATAACCGTTACTGCTCACGTTCAGAATCCGCAATTCTTCGTCGAGATTAGAGTGCCATAACCGATTGAATATTTTCCCCGGTTGGAATTTGGAGTCAAATTGGGCATGGTATAATTCAACATTATCATAAGCTAGCCGTTGAAAGTGCTCCCCCCAGCCTTCCATGAAGGCGATTGTATAATCGGTTACTCCCATGCTGACATGTTGCTTTGTATCCGGCGAGAAAGGAAAATCGAGTCCGATTATACTCATCATGACGTGTCCCAATTCATGGGAATAAATAGATAAAGCGCCGTCCTTAAGGCGTTCTTCATTGAGGACCAAATCGACAAAATTGATATGCGGATAGAAATGCCGCGCCGTGCCGTCGTCAAGAATCAACCCCATTCGAGGATAGCCGCCCTCATTGCCGGACAGAAATAAGAGGTTGGGGCCGGAACTGTCACCGACAAAATTGCGAAGACCCTGGCTTATGGCAATAACCGATTGATGGTACGGAAATTGGAGTTGCGCCAAAATATAGCCGCCCGTCGGGTTGGATTCGGGCAGTACTCGACCGCAAAGTATAGAATCGGCACAGCTGTCCTGAACTGCCAGGACAATTCGATGGGCGGGATCGGGGAAAATATAACTATCCCGATTTTGGCCTAATGCTGAATTGAACGTGATGAGATAAGCGATAATGACGCCTAAGCCTCTAATGACGCGGGTTGAAATCATGGTTGCTCCGTAGAAATAGGTCAAACTGCCAATTATCTGAAGATACGGTAATCAATTCTGGATGTTGCCGCATCTAAAGTTTTTAGCGGTCTTACCGATTTTCTACTCAGTTAAGCCAAATAACCTTTTCGACGGAGCGACAATATGCCGGTATCCACCTGTCAAACCTGTGCCCGGGTAATGCGGGAAAAGAAGGATTTTCCCAGGGGCAATTTCTCAAGTGGGTTTTGTGCGGATTGTGTAGATGAAAAAGGAGTTCTTAAGCCGAAGGAGATCATCCGGGCAAATATGATACGGATGCGGGTAAAGCAAAGCGGTTTAAACGAAGAAGAAGCGGCCGAAGCGGTCGATAACCTGATGAAACGTCTCCCGGCCTGGAACCAGATGTCAAAACAGCCGGCATAGCGATTGTCTGTTGTCGGATAAAAGATTAAGAGTCGAATTTCTTCCCGGAATCGGGCGGAATTGTCGCAACGTCGGAACATTCTGTCGGACTTTGTGTTAGTAATCATAAACAATTGACTTGTTTAATTATATGGAAGTGGTATATTGTTTCGCTGTTAACTAAGGTGTCCCCGATTCCGATTGGAACGGGGTATTTATCTATAAATTTATCAGGAGGAGAGATTGCAGACTCTTCTATTATTCTTTATGTCTAACCCCGGCGCCGAACAGGGCGGAGCGGGGAGCCTGATTGCCACCTGGGGGATGTTGATCCCGCTGTTTCTGATAATGTATTTACTCCTTATCAGACCCCAGAGAAAACGGCAAAAGGAGCATGATAAAATGCTCGGTGAATTGAAAAAGGGCGATAAGGTGGTCACCAACGGAGGGATGTTCGGGACGATCTTCGCCATTAATGAAGAAAAAAACATCATCGTCTTGAAACTGACCGAAGATGTCAAAGTGGAATTTCTGAAATCCTCGATAGCGGGTCGAGTAGAGTAGGTTACGAGGAGTTGTTGCAGCGGTGAAACCGATCGTTTTATACGGTGACCCGGTTTTGCGGGAGAAGGCCAAGCCGGTCGAAAAAATTGACCAGGCGGTAAAAAATTTGGTGGCCCAGATGACGGCCACCCTGAAAAATGCCAAGGGGCTCGGTCTGGCGGCGCCTCAAGTGGGCGAGCCGATCAGGATTTTTATACTTGATTTGTCGGCCGTTGATTTGACTGAGTCGGTTCGGGTATTTATCAATCCCGAAATCATGGAAACCTCGGGTGAAATTCTGATGGAAGAAGGATGCTTGTCATTTCCGGGCATTTACCAGAAAATAGTCCGTCCGGAAAGAGTTAAAATGAAAGCAACCGGTCTTGATGGAAAAATATTCACGGTTCATGCCGGCGGGATTCTGGCCCGGGCGATGTTGCACGAATTTGATCACCTTGAGGGAAAATTATTTATCGATTATTTTTCGCCGGTCTCCCGCGCCCTTCTCAGAGGGAAACTCAAAAGACTGGCCACCGCACTCTAAAACGCTTCTGTTCACCGCCGCGGATTGTTTCGGATGAAAGTTGTTTTCATGGGGACGCCGGAGTTTGCCCGGCGACCGCTCGAGTATTTGTACAAGAATACCGGTCATGACATTATGGCCGTGGTGACCGGCCCTGATAAACCGTCGGGCCGGGGCCAAAAAATGATGCCGACGCCGGTCAAGGAAGCGGCCGCGAAGCTCGATATCCCAATTTTAACGCCGGAATCGCTTAACGATTCCGCTTTTCTGGAAAAAATTGAACCTATCGGGGCCGAGCTCTTTGTCGTGGTGGCGTTTCGAATTCTTCCGGAGAATCTATTCACCCTGCCGCCGCGGGGATCAATCAACCTGCACGGATCGCTTTTGCCCAAATATCGGGGAGCCGCGCCGATTAATTGGGCGATAATCAACGGGGAAACCGAAACCGGTATATCAACTTTCTTTCTGAAGAAAAAGGTTGATACCGGTGATTTGATTTATCAGCAAAAAATTGCGATCGGGCCGGATGAAACTTTTGATGAGCTCTATCTGAGGATGTCGGACCTGGCCGGGCCCGTATTGGGAAAAACGCTGGATTTAATCGAAGCCGGCAACGCGACGCCGCTTCGCCAGGATGATTCTCAGGCCACTCCGGCGCCGAAACTCTCCCCCTATGATTGCACAATTGACTGGGGCTTCCCGCCCATTAATGTGGTGAATTTCATCCGGGGGCTTTCATCGACCCCCGGGGCATTCACTTTATTTCGCGGCAAAAAGTTAAAAATCCTTCGGGCGCGTCCATATGACAAGCCGCTTTCGGGCAAGTTTGAACCGGGACATATTATCCCGGACAAAAAGCACCTGATTGCGGCGGTGGCATCGGGAGCGGTGGAAATAACCGAAGTCGTCCCGGAAGGAAAATCAAAAATTACCGGCGCGGAATTTGTCCGCGGTTACCGTCCCGAAGAACGGGAAATGCTGAGCGCACGATAGAAAGGGGTTACCAAAACTCAATGAAGAAAGAAATTCTAATAAACTCAACCGAATATGAAACCAGAATTGCGATTCTTGAGGATGACCGCCTGGTGGAACTTTATTTGGAACGGCCGCAGGCGGAACGACTGGTCGGGAATATTTATAAGGGGAAAATAAAAACTGTCCTGCCGGGAATGCAGGCGGCTTTTATCGATATCGGAATGGATAAGGCGGCCTTCTTGCATGCCTCCGATATCGGCGACGTCAACGATGGACCGCAATTCGATTCGGAATATGTGGATGAAGAAGCGCCGGCCGATATCGTCCGGAAACGGCGACGGGCCGGAATCGAAACGGTTCTCAAAGAGGGCCAGGATATCCTGGTTCAGGTAATCAAGGAGCAAATTTCCACCAAAGGGCCGCGGGTGGCCACCGATGTTTCCATACCGGGGCGGTATCTGGTGCTGGTACCGGACGATGACCACGTTCGGGTCTCCAAGCGGATATCCAACTGGGGCGAAAAGAGACGCCTGAAAAAGGTGCTGACACCGCTCCGGCCGGATGGTTTCGGACTGATTATCCGAACCGAAGCCGAAGGCAAAGAAGAAGAGGATTTCCGCTCCGATATCAAACGGCTGCAAAAACTCTGGACCCGACTGAAACGCCGCTCGGAATTGATGAAGGCTCCGGCTCTGATACATAAAGAAGTCGAAATGACCACGTCAATTATTCGAGATATTTTTACCGATGACGTCGGCAAGTTGCTGGTCGATAATCGCACCGACTATCGGGCGATTATGGCATATGTCCGTCAGGTCATGCCGCATCTCAAAAAACGGGTGGAATTGTACAAGGGAGCGACCCAATTATTCGACATGTACAAACTGGAACCTGAAATCGACAAGATGCTGGACCGAAAAGTCTGGATAAAAAAAGGCTCTTATCTGGTTATCGACCAGACCGAAGCGATGGTGACGATTGATGTCAACACCGGAAGGTTTGTCGGGAAGGGGGATCAGGAATCAACGATCTTCCGAACCAATCAGGAGGCGGCCAAGGAAATCGCCCGACAGATTCGGTTGCGCGATATCGGCGGCTTGATTGTCTGCGATTTTATCGACATGTATAGCCGCGAGAATCGCCGAAAACTATATGAGGAATTCAAAAATGCCTTCCGCAATGATCGCGCCAAGCGGGCGATCAATCCGGTCAATGAATTCGGGTTGATTGAATTAACCCGGGAACGAATTCGACCGTCCTTGATGTTCACGCTGTCCGAGGCCTGCCCGCACTGCCACGGTTTCGGGCGGGTATTGTCCCGCGATACAATGGCGACCAAGATCGAGCGATGGTTCCGGAGGGCCAAAACGGATCGCCATTACAATAAATTCAGTCTGGTGGTGAATCCCCTGATGGCGGAAACTCTCATTTCGGCCGAAGCCAACCGGGTTATTAAGATTATGAAGGCGCACGGCTTCAAAATCAATCTGGTGCGGGATACGACGATTCCGATGCAGGAGTTCAAAGTATTCGAAGCGGATGGAAACATAGACGTGACTGAAGCCTATCAGGGGTAGCACGGCTTAATATATCCGGGTCAATCGGCCCGAATAATTGGGGACTTTGATGAAAAAGATTGACTTCAATCTTGTAATATTCATTGCCCTTATAGTAATTTATGTCATCGGCCAGATTCTGATAGGAACATACAGCCCGCTCGATAAAAAATTCCATTTCGATACTCCGGCCGATGTCGACTTTCTCTATTACGGATCCATCGGTAATCAGTTATTAAACAGCTTCCCGCCGCAAGATCCGGCCTTCTGCGGAACCTATTTAACACAACCATTTCTGCAATTTTATCCGCTGGCCGTTTTGGCCAAATTGGTCAATCCTTATGATGGCATCAGGATTCTGGGGGTGATATATCTGATTTTGGCCGGGCTTATTCTCAAAAGATACTTCCCCGATCGCTATGGCATGCCGCTCATAATTCTATTTGCCGGTTCGACTTTTTCTACCGCGCTGAATGCGGCCGGGGTGGATTTGATCGCCCGGGGCTTTGCGCACGCTCCCTTCTATATTCTGATGCTGATTGCTTTATATGACCGGCATCTTTATTTGAGGGGATTGAGCCTTTTTTTGGCGGCGCTGGTAAACGGTTATTTGATGATTATGATTGTGCCGTTTCTGCTTATTCTTTTCCTGATTCATAGGAAAAAAGAATGGATATTTTTATTCATCTCCGCTGGTTTGGGATCGATTCTGGCAACCATCTATATTTGGATGGCGGCGCCGGCTCAACCGACAGCCGCGATGATATTGCGGTCCTTATATTTTGATCCGCTTGAAATAATAAAGCACTTGGTGCCATTCATAATTCTGGCTTTTATATATCGAAATCGGGCTATGATGATTCTTCTGGCGACTGCGGCCGTCTTCGGCACTTTGATTCATCACAATCCTTTTTTCCCGATATTTGTTATCTATTTCGCGGGGGCGATGATGACGGCCGAAAGCACCGTCAAAATCAAGAACGGTGGAATGCTGGCCAAGCTGGTCGTGACCCTTTTATTTATTGGCTTTGTCATCGCCGGCTATCAAAAATACACTCCCTTCAAGGGGGATTATTACCCCCGAACCGATACGCAAATTAAACCGGCCCTGGCGTGGATTAAAGAAAATACTGCGTCGGAGGCGTCATTTCTGGCTCTGACAGCTGATGAAAAAGAACTGGCGCTGGTAATGGAGTATCGGCCCGTTTATATCGGATATATCGGCCACCTGGCTCATCTCGGCCTGAATTGGAAAGAGCGGTACGATCAGACGATCTCATCATTTCAAACCGGCCGGGTTCCTCAGGAAGTCGATTATATTTTTTATGGGCCGGTGGAGCGGAAATATTTCCCGATGGCATCATTGATCGGAGCCGTTGTCTATAAGGACAATAATGTCTCAATTATACGGGCGGCTCACTGAAGTCGTGCCGCCGGGCGAGAATTGTGCAAAAATAAGACAGCTTTGAGGTTTTCCCATAACCTGTTAGCCCCCTTTGGGCGGGGTGTTTTTTTTGTTTATAATCCGGCCATTTATTATTATCTTAACGGCAATCTTGAAACTGAATGAGTCAGTGAACGTAACCTGTACTGAAAGGCTCGGTTGCCTGACATAGACAAGAAATTGATTGCTAGCGCGCTGGCCGGAAGCCAGGAGGCGTATCGGGACCTGATGGAGCGTCATCGCCCGGCAATCTATCACATTGTCTACAAATTCGTTCAGGAAAAAGAGGCGGCCGCAGACCTGGTACAGGAGACCTTTATGAAAGCGTTCGCATCGCTGGAAACATATCGTTCGGAATATAAATTCTCCACCTGGCTTTATCGTATCGCGGCCAATTCCGCCATTGACCATCTTCGCAAGCAACGGATTCGAACCCTCTCGCTGGACAGCGCCGGGGAAACCGACGACGAACGGGGCGGAATCGATGTAGCCGACTATTCATATAATCCGGAAAAAGATTTGGAAGAAAGGGAACGGCGCTTCTCCATCCAGGATGCCATCGATTCTCTGCCGGACAAATACCGTCTGGTGATTCTCTACCGCCACAAGGACGATAAATCATATGAAGAAATCGCCGAAGCGCTGGATATTCCGATCGGGACAGTAAAGGCGCGTATTTTCCGGGCCCGGGAACTTCTGAAGAAAAAACTCCGGTCGATGTAAGGATTGGAAAAAGATCTATGAAAAGAGCGGCCGCATTTGGAATCATCCTCATTTCATTAGCGGGGTCGATGGCGATGGGTAAATCATATCGCTTTGAATATGAGAAAAATATCGATACCGGCGACCGGGCCGAAATTTCCGTGAATAATGTTTCGGGGAAAATCGAAATAATCGCCGCGGCGGTCGACAAGGTGATTATCAGCGCCATAAAGAATGTTCATGCGGTGGATGCGGAAGAGGCCGAGAAAATCGCCGACCGAATCGAAATAAAAGTGGCCCGAAACGGCCGTCAGGTGACGGTTGAAACGAATTATTTGAAAGGCGGCCCCGGTTCGCGCTCGCTCTGGGAACGGCTCTTCGGCAGCGGGGAGGATTCCTACGGCGATGTTGATTATACCATTACGGTCCCCTATAATTGCCGTACCGAGGTTGATAATGTCTCCGGGGATGCGGCCGTATCGGGAATTAATTCCGCGGTGTATATAACAACGACATCGGGCAACCTGAATCTCCAGGACATAACGGGATTGATCGATATCGAAACGGTCTCGGGAGAGATCGAATTGAATAATATAAAGGGGGATATAAATATCTCGGCGACCAGTTCTGACTCCCGCCTGTCCGTAATTGACGGCATGGTCGACATACATACCACCTCCGGCGATACCAGGGCCGATGATATCAAGGGACCTATCACAATTTCGGAAACGTCCGGAGATGTGGCACTAAGCGGGATCGACGGCGATGTGCGAATTAAATCGATATCCGGGGATATCAATATCCAGCAGGAATCGGGAGCGGTCGATATCATTACGCAATCAGGAAGTATTCGCGTCCGCACCGAACTCAACTCCCGGAGAGAATTCTACGTGGAAACCACGTCGGGAACGGTCGATTTCCTGGTGCCGGAAACTTCTTCCGGCTCGGTTCGTATAGAAACTCTTTTGGGAACTATCGACACGCGGTTGGAAATGGCGGTTAAGGTTTCCTCGCGAACCAAATTTTCGGGAGAATTCGGCAAAGGCGGTCCGAAAATTTCGCTGGTATCGACCTCTGGTGATATTACGGTCGGCAAATTATGACGGGTAAATTATGCGTCTGACTATGAGAAATATATTGATTGCGGTTACGGCGGCCCTGATGATCATGGGAACCGGGTCATCCGTCTTGGGAGGCAGCGCCAATGTTACGGTGAAAACATATAACCGTGATTCGGCAAAAAAAGATACTCTTTTTAAAGAATTGCATCTCTCATCGGATGGTGTCTATGGGGTCGATAGGAGCGACAAGGACTGGGAATACGATTTCAGCCGTGACAAATTCATAGCCGGGGGAACAGCATCGACACATCAAATTGAGATTTCGGCGGTTCCCAATGTCGATTCGATAATGCAACAGGTTAAAGCGATTCAAGGACAAAGTGATTCGATTCAAAAAATAATATATACCAATTTGCGCCGTTTTCGCGGATTGCAATTCGGTTCGGTGGAAATAGAAGAAAATGAAAAAGTGTCCGGATCGCTTATGGCCATGGGGCCGATTACGATTAAGGGTCTGGTCGACGGCGATGTAATTTCTTATAAGCGGATAACGGTAACCTCGACCGGAGAAATCACGGGCGACGCCCGTGCCCCCGAAATTGTAAAAATGCGCGGTGGCATTATCGGTGGGGAACGGATAGAAACCGATGTTCCCGAAATACCGCAAATAGAGCTTTTCCAGGAATCGTCATATACGGCCCTGATAGTAAATATTATCATTCTCTCGATCCTGCTGTTTTGCAGTTTCCTGGCGGTGGCGATCGTTCCGAAACCGCTGGCCAAAATCAGGAGTTGCCTGGAACTCCATCCGGTCAAAGTATTCTTTATCGGATTTGCGGTATGGGTGCTGTTTGCCCCCGGTTTTGCCCTGCTTTGCCTGACTATTGTCGGTATTCCCATTGCCATCTTCGTTCTTCCCCTGGCGCTGCTATTGGCCATTATCCTCGGTGCCGTGGCGGCCGGCCAATTTGTGGGAGAAAAAGTAAATAAGCATTTATCAGGCGTATTTGGATCAGTTCTGCCCCAAGCTCTCCTGGGAGGAGCGATTCTCTATTCGCCCTGGATAATCATGTCCCTATTCCGAATCAGGCCTTCGGGCGCCAGCGCCGCTTTCAGCACGATCTTCTTGGTTTTGGCTATTATTATCTGGTCGCTGGCGATAACCGCCGGATTGGGCGCCATCCTGATAACCCGCTTCGGGACGCGCGATTGTGACCGGGTCCGCAGAATGACGATGACGTTCGAGACATATCCGCCGCCGCCGACTCCGCCTCCCCCGCCGACGCCACCGCCGCCGTCACCGCCGCCCTTGTAACCGGTCGGAGCGATATCAATAATTTTATCGGAGAATAAAAATGAAAACCAAAATAATAACGGCTTTGGCGGTTTTGGGACTTTTGACCGGCGGGACACTTCGGGCCGGCAATTTTGAAAGCAAACATTTTTCCTACCCAGCCGACGACATCAAACTGCTGGTCCTCAATTTCGACCTGGGGGCGGGGAAATTCACTTTTGAGCCGCGCGATATGGCGGAGATTTTTGAGGCCGACGTCGATTACAATGTTCGGAATGTGGAAGTCTTTGCGGATTACAAGAAAAGAGGCTCTATCGGGCATCTTGATGTCGGCTCCGATTTACTTAATAAAACGCATGTGGAGAGTGACGATAATGTCTGGCTGCTCGGATTGTCTCGGAAATATCCGACGGAAATGACGTTTGATATCGGATTGTGCGAGGCCGATATGGAACTGGGGGGCATCCCGATCAGATATCTCAAAATTGACCTGGGAGCGGCGGAAGGCAGTCTGAAAATCAGCACTCCAAATCCGGATACGGCCGATGAAGTTATTCTTGATGCGGGTGCGGCCGGCTTCAGGGCCGAGAAACTGGGCAACCTCAATTTCGAACGGCTTACTTTTGACGGCGGGGTGGGAAAATTCCGGCTGGATTTTTCGGGTGAATATAAGATTCGCTCCCGGGCCAAGGTTTCCATCGGACTGGGAAAGGCGCTGATTTATATCCCGTCTGATCTGCCGGTACGCATCGAGGCTGAAGACAATTTTCTATCCTCTGTGAAATTCAGAAATCGGGATCGTTACGAAATCGAGGATAATTATTTTGAATCGAAAGATTTCCGAGAATCGAAAATCGGTCTGGATTTGAAAATTGATGTCGGGATGGGTTCCGTGGAGATTATTTGGGTGGATTAGTACCCAGGACGACTTTTCTAAAAAAGCCACCTTCCCGCCGAAGGTGGTTTTTTTATACGGTACGACGAACTGAACTTTCGTCGGGGAACGGTGTTAAATAAGAACTTGCCGCGGACGATAATATTTTCTATTGTCCGACGGCGGGACGATGGATGGATATGGTTTTTTTCTCTTTTTTGAGGTGCTAAATGAAACGAATTTTTCTGGCTTTGCTTCTGGTTTTGCAATCAAGCGCCATGGCGGCCGCAATACCGCCTCTTCAGGAGGCCATTTATTACGCCCGAGATAAAGTTCTCCCGGCTTTGGTTCATATTCAGCCGGTTATAACCGATTACCGGACGGGCAAAATGATTAAGCAATCAGTCGTCGGCTCGGGTATCATTTTCCAGAAAGACGGTTATGTGGTTACCAATTATCATGTGGCGGGCAAAGCGGAACGAATAATCTGCACTTTATATGATAGGGAGCAGGTCAAGGCGCAATTGGTCGGCGGCGATCCGATGACCGATATTGCCGTAATCAAACTCGACCTGACCGATTATAAGGGAACCTTAAACGTTGCCGAATTCGGAAATTCCGATTCGGTGCAGGTGGGCCAGTACGTTTTGGCGATGGGCTCTCCCCTGGCGCTTTCGCGATCGGTTTCGTGCGGCGTCATTTCTACCACCGATCGCTTTTTTTCCGGGGACGTCCGCCTGCCGTCCGGCGAGAAAACAGGGATGTACAACAACTGGATTCAAACCGATGCCGCCATCAATCCCGGCAACTCCGGGGGGCCGTTGGTTGATTTGAACGGGAAAGTGGTCGGTATCAACTCCCGCGCCACATTATTCGCCAATAACATCGGTTTTGCCATTCCCATCAATATTGTCAAATATGTGACCAATTCCATTATTACAAAAGGGCGTGTGGTTCGCAGTTGGATTGGGGTACAGTGTCAGGAACTGCAGGACTTGGAGGGGTGGTTTCGGACCAATCGCAACCAGGGAGTGTTGATTTCCTCGGTCGATCCGCAATCGCCGGCCGATTCGGCGGGGCTCCGGGCCGGGGATATTATTCTAAAAATAGATAATAGACCGGTCTCCGCCCGCTTTGCCGAGGAACTGCCAGCCTTTTATAAACTGATCGCCGATTATCCGGCCGGTACTAAATTGGCCTTAACTATCCAGCGCGACGATACGACCAAAACTATTGATCTTGTCACCCATGAACTGGGCGATGTTCTGGGTGAGGACCTGGAATGCAAAGACTGGGGATTTACGGCTAAAGGGATAACCAAGCAGATGGCGGTCGATAATCAACTGGAGGATACTCTCGGCATATATGTTTCCGGGGTGCAAAAAGTCGGCGCAGCCGGCGACGGGGGCCTCTTGCCGGGCGATGTGATTAAGGCGGTTGACGAGCGCCCGGTGACGACCTATAAAGAATTTTATGATCAATACAATGCCTTGACGGCCGCTTCGGTCGCCCGAGTTCTTCTGACAGTCAGAAGGTTCGGAAGCACCAAATTCATTCTGCTCAAAATCGAAAACGAAAAAGCCGACGACGCCGAGAAAATTAAGGAGTAAGCAGTGAAGAAATATATACTCGCATTGGCCGGAGTTCTTATTGCGATCAATTCCTGGGGTTTGAGTTTTGATTTCTCCAAATTGGACAATAAAGCCCGGGAATATACGGTTGCGGTCAATATGACGGTGGAGATTTCCCTGGGAATGCAATCAACCGAGACCCAGGACAGAATCATAGGGACGGTGGTCTCGAAGGACGGCCTGGTGATATTCGACGGGACGGCTTTGGACGGTGAATCGCCGTTTTCTATGATGTCCGGGATGCAGATCGATACCAAACCGAAAAGTGTCGAAATCGTAATGATGGACGGAACCAAGTACCCGGCCGATTATATCGGCACCGATCGGTACACGCATATCGGCTTCTGCAAAATAAACTCGGATAAAAAGAAAGAGTTCAAATTTGTCGATTTCAAAAAGCGGGATAATTTCCGCGTCGGCGAGTGGCTCGCGGTATATCTTCTGATGCCCGAATACATCGAGCCGTCACTGGCGGCCGATGTCGGAATGGTGGCGTCGCTCATTAAAATTCCCGAGGATTTTGCCCTCACGGTCGGTTTTAACGATCTGGAAATGACCTCGGTGCTCTATGATTCGCTCGGCAGCCCGGTCGGAGTCCTGGGAGAATTGAGCGGTCAGGGTCCCGGATTTGAATCGGGACAGATGATGCAGTCGATGTCGCAATCGCAACAGACTTTGCCGCTTCTGGGAGTGATCCCGCCGGATAAATTGGAAAAATTGTTCGCCAATCCGCCCAAAAAGGGGGAAATCAATCGCGGCTGGCTGGGAATCTATATGCAGGTTCTCACATCCGACCTGGCCGACTATTGGGGATTGAATGCCAAAGGCGGAATCATTATAAACGAAGTGGCCAAAGATTCTCCGGCCGACTCCGCCGGATTGAAAACAGGCGACATCATGATTAAAATAGATGGTAAAGAGATCGGTCTTAATAAAGAAGAGAATATGCCGATTTTCCAGCGCCAGATAGCGGAATTGGGAGCCGGCGCTAAAGCGAACTTTGAGATCCTGCGCCGTCAGGACGGAAAAATCGATACGCTTAATCTGCAGGCGGTTCTGGCGGCGGCGCCGCTTTCACCTTCGGAAGCGCCGCAATACAAAGACACCAATTTCGATTTGACCCTCCGAAATATGGTGTTTGCCGATTACAATATTAACAATCTTGATCGGCGGCAGTTTAAAGGGGTCGTGGTCAAGGAACTGGAATCAGGCGGCTGGGCCGCAGTGGGCGAAATCATGCCGGGCGATATTATTCAGGCCATTGACGGAAAGAAAGTGACGTCGGTTGATGACGCCAAAGAGGTTTTCTCGAAAATCGCCGAGAAAAAGCCGAAGGAAGTCGTGTTTTTCATCTGGCGCGATAATAAAACATCGTTCGCCAATATTAAGACCGAATGGTAGGTTCCTGACCGATTTACGAGCATAAATCGATAATAAAGCAGGGGTGCAGCGGGATGACCGATGCATCCCTCTTTTTTATTCAGGGCAATTACTGCTTTAAATAATCCTCCATGGCTTTATAAAAGGCCGCCTCTTCCGGGGTGCCGTGAAGCAAATACCCGACGCCCAAAGTCCCCAGAAGATTGACATAAGCGCGATAAAAATTGAAACGATCTTCAAGGGTCCGCAACGACAAAGAGGAATTGCGGTTCTCGACGGAAAGCAGGTCGAAAACCGAGATCCGTCCGGAAATATATCGATCCCGGGCCGATTCTAGACTGGTTAAGGACATGTTACGCGAGAAATAATTCAAGGGCAAAGTAGTCATGCGGGCAAAGAGTTCCCGTGTGTAGGTCACCACCGTTTCCATTCGTCCCAAACGGAGCGAGTCTTTCCGATATACCATTTCCTCCAGAGCCGCGCGCAATGATTTAGTGCCGGGCGACTTACGGGCGCCGAAAAGCGGGAAATTCAGGATGCCGCCGAACGTCCAGTAGTCATGATTATCGCTCACGGCTGGATTGAATTCACGACCGTAGGAATATCCGGCGCGCAGGTGCAGATCGGGAAGGAAGGACCATTTGCTCCGTGAAATCAAATCCTTCTGCATATCGACCCCAATATCCGAGGCTTTTAATTCAAAGGCATTTTTAAGGCCGATATCGGCCAGATATTGCTCCATTTTTTTCTCTTTATTGATATCGGAGATATATTCATCATACTTATGAATCATCGCCGCCATTATTTCCGGATTGAATTCGCTTCGGTCCAGCAGAAAATCATAATTAGCGGGACGATTGACGAGGCTGTTGAAAACGGCACGGGCCACCTGCAAATCGCGCCGGCCGTCGAAAAGGGCCGTTTTGGCCTCAACCAAACGTTCCTCCAGAAGGGGCAAATCATCCTTTTCATTATCGCCAAGACGGACACCAGCCTCGGTTTCATCGCGGATATCGCGAAGGCGATCGGCAATTTCATTGAGCGTCGCTTCTTTTTCTTCGCTTTCAAGTACTCCGAGATAAGCCAGAATCACGGCCTGCCGCAGATCCAATTCGGCCTGTTGCCGATTGATTTTTTCCAGCTGGAGTTTTTTGCGGGCGATTTGCACGGCTTTTATGACAGGGTACGAAAATATGGTCTGATCGAGAGCGGCCGTGGTTTGAAATTTATGATTCAGAATGTCATTATAGCGGGCGGCCAGGGGCCCTTCATCGCTTTCAGCCGAAGAAAGGGAAATGCCGATCTCCGGATAATAATTGACATATGAATTCCGGGCGGCCGCGACCGCCTTATCGTAGGCCTCTCCCGACGCCAGCCATCCGGCATTTTCCCTCCCGGCCTGTTCAATAGCCTGCGGCAAGGTATAGGTGGTCAGAGTATCGCCGACTTGAACCGGTATGATTTTGGCATCGAGAATATCCTTCCTCAGGAAGGTAATTCCGAGCTTATGGGCGGCTTCAAGATTAAGGCAAAGTCCTTCGATATCGTCAAATCGATTCGGCAAAGTGTCCGGCTCGGCCCCTTTTTTAATTTTAATTATATTGTCGACGATAAGGCGGGCCATTCCTTGATACGGTTTCAGGCTGTTTCCGGCCGTCGCGTCTTTTTCCAAAAGAAAATATCCGTCGGAAACGAATGTCGGCATGTTGGCCAGTTGCGTTTCATAGAAAAATTGGCGAATGTGATCCAGGTCCATTCCCCAGAGAGGGGGCAGATATATCGAATTGGCCGCTCCTTGGATCTTATTCAGACCGATGAAAAAACTATAAAGTCCCCGGTCGCTGTACCCTTCGCCGGCAAAAACAGGCGCGCCTCCGGCTTCTTTATATATTTTCTCTTTCATCCGGTTGAATTCATCTCCGGAAGGAAAATAGAGAAAGCCGATTTTGCGCTGGGGGAATAAATGTTGCATTACGGCCAGGTCGGATTTGATTTTATTCGGGCGGTAAAGCACGGTCAGATTCTTGGCCCGGGGCTTGCCCGTGCTGTCGACCAGTCCGGTAATTTCCGGATCGTATTGATAGATTCCGTAAATAGGTATTTTACATCCCGCCTCAAGCAAATCTTCCACGACCCAGGGCCCGGCCGCCAGAACGATATCAATATCTTTGCGGGCGGCAATACTGCGGGCGATTCGCTTGCACTTCTCCCGATCCCATTCGGCGGAAAAATAGCCATCGGGATAAAACTGAATCTTCAGGCTGTCTGAATTTTTCAAATCGAGATATCTGTTGATATCGCCCAGAAGAAGCTTATGGAAAAAATAAGGGCCGCCTTCGAAATAGCCGATCTGAAAAATCTTTTGAGACGTCTCGGCATTCGAGGTAACGGCGGTCACAATCAAAAATAGAAAAATAAGCGGGAATAATTTCTTCATAATTTATCCTTTCGCCCGAGCGCGGAATTGAAAATAGCATATACAATTCAAGATTATGAAAATAATGCAATTCAATATCCAATTCAACCGATGCTTAAATCAATTTTTATACAATTATGCGCCCGAGAAGGCGGTTCGGGCAGTAATTCTAATCATCTATTATATAAGGCGATTGGAAATAAAACCGGGAAACATTATAAAGACCGCCAGAATCAGGCCGAGCAAGATAAACAGCAGCCGAAACCAGAGGGGGCGCCGGGAGGTCCCGATTATCATATAGGCCGGGAAAATAATCAGATAATGGCGGTAAATCGATAGGGTCGTTCCGGTAGAAGGAGAAAAAAGGTATAGAACGATGGCGGTGAGCCACAGTTCCGGGCCGATGCCGTACGGGATAAAAAGAAGCAGAATCAGGCCATACCACAATATGGCGGCATTTTCGGGACTGAAAATCGGGTAGCGAGTCAGGCTTCTAAATAAAGTGGTAAAAGGAAATTCGGCGGCGCGCTGGTATTTCTCTTGAAAATGGAATTGCAGGAAAAAATCGTCGAAACGATAATAAAAATAGCACCATAGGAGAAGTGTCCCCAAAATAAAGGGAGCGGCATATTTCCCCAAATCAAGCCAGAAACGAATCTTTTTGAAATTCTCCCCCGACCGCCTTTTGTCCAGGATATACCGGACGACAGGAATAACGGCGAAAAGAAGGGCCGACGGATAACATAATGACAGGGCCAGGGCCGTCAAAAATAGACCTATTTCACCTTTCAATCCGGACGAGAAATATAAGAGCGAGAGATATAGCGATATTAAAAAAAGCATCAGAGCATAAGGGAATCCTGTCAGCAAATAGAATGAGGCCGGGCTGAAGGCGATCGCGGCCAGCGTGACGGTTGCGGGAACCGTTCCGTATTTCCGTTCGACAAAACGGAAAAGCAAAAGAAGCCCCAAAAATGTGAAGAGAAAAGCCAGGCCGACATAGGCGGTCTGCGATGAGCCGCCGACCAAGGGCCGGACAATCGCGATTACCAGCGGCCAGAGCGGATACCAGCCGACATTGCCGCAGATTTCCCCCGGCGGATAGTCGGTCGAGGTGCAGGGATGAGCGTCATAGCCGCGCTCGGAAATATCGACATACTGGCCGACATCCCAGACCGGACGATAGAGATAGGGGGTGCCTTTAACGGCGGAAAAACCGATATAAAGAGCCGTGAGGGAGATAAAAATAATAACCGGTATCCAGTACTTTTTCATAGGGCGCAAAATCTTGAAAATTCACAGCAAGGTATTGTCTTGCTTGGCGGAAAGGCAAATAATTTTTTAAGGTTTATTCTTATTTTGCCCGATAAGCAAATAACTTTATGTGGATTGCCCGCTAAATATCTGCCAAAAACCAATTGACTAAATCAACTCGTACCGTTTCCGCAAAAGCCATTCCACGCCCAGCGCCAGAACAAAAAGCGCCAGCAACCAGAACTTATTCCAGACTATTAACTCGCTTTGAATCGTCTTTTGAATCGGCTGATGATTCAATTTGGTATACAGGGAATCAGCCTCACTCAGAGGATAGAAGGCGCCGCCCGTCAGCTGGGAAATGCGCGCTAAATTTCCGAAGTCCGGTCGGCTCTGATAATCCTCTATTAAATATGATTCTACCGCTATTTCTCCGCCGGCTTCCCGAAGTTTCTTTCCCTCTTTTTCGAGCACCGCATTGTATCGGTATCGACCCGGAGGCACGATATCGAATTCGGCCCGATACTTCCCCTCTCCCGATTCGACCAACGAAGCGACCGTGGAATCCTTTCCATCCTCATCAATCAGGGTTACGTTCCCGGAGACCCCGCTTATGGGGCGATAACCGAGATCATACACCAGAGCCTGAAAACCGACTTTCTCTCCCCGCGTATAAACCGTTTTATCCGGACCGATTTTAATCGGGTCGGATTCCTCTTTCATCCCCAGCCAGTTTATAATTCCGCCGAATAATGTCCGATACTCGGCGGCGTCCCGTCCGAAACCGTATCCGTAGAAGGCCCAATGCCAGAAAGGAGCCGCCGCCACCTCCAGCACTTTCCCGGCACCGATATTGCGATACCCTATTATGGGTATTTCTCCTCTACCGCTGCCGACACCGGACGAAACCAGAACCTCGCCGCCGGGCAATACCGTATCAATTGGCACCAGCGTCTCAAACGGCGGCAGATTATTCCATTCTTCACGGATCGTTTGGCGGCTGTCCGATAGACGGACCGCCGGATGGAACAAATAATTCTCGGATGGTTTGCCGTTATATTTGATATACAGTATCTGTCCCCGTTGTTTGTTGGCAAAAGGCAGATATTCATCGATCCATCGAGGGAAATTCGCTCGAAGGTAATTCTCCCCGACCATAACCAGCAATCCGCCTCCCTTATCGGCCAAAAACGATTTAAAAAGCCCTGCCCGCGGCGAGAATTGACTTATATTTATATCATACAGAATAATCATATCATACCGGTTCAAATCTTCCTGCCGCGACGGAAACGGAATCCCCAAAAACTCGCCGCCTTTTTTCGCCACCGATTGCTCCGGCTCAACATTCTCCGCATTAAGCAGAAAGCGATTGAGATAAGCGTATTCCCAGTCAAGATGATCGGCCGCCAGCAGGATTTTTAATTTGCTTTTGAGCACGGTCACGGAGAAACTTTGAGCATTATTGTCGGTCGAAAGCTCTCCCTCGAACGGCGTGATTTTAACCTGAAATGTCTGTTGCCCGGGATTCTCCGGCGTAAATGAAATCGGAATTTCCTCCTGCAATTCACCCGGCCCCAACTTGATATCCTTGATCCCAAGGACTTTCTTCCCGCTTCTTATTTCCATTTTGCCGTTTTCGTTGTTCATCCCGGACCAGCTTAACTTAACCTTCATTTCGGTCGCTTTCCCGGCAAAAACCAGATGATTATAATCAAGACCTGAAATCGCCGCATCCTTGCCGGTCGTGAGATCTCCCAATCCTATGGTATAAACCGGAGATTTGACTTTGCCGGCGGCTTCGGCTGTCGATATGCCGCTATTGGAAATACCGTCCGATAACATCAGCCAATACTCCGATTTGCTCGCCAGTTCTTCTTCTGACAATTCCTCCAGAGCTTCGCCGATCGATGTCTTTTCCAGATTCCCATTCGACCCCTTTTCAATAAGTCCCCCGGCAAACGATTTGAGAGTAACATCGAACTGGTCGGAAAAATTTGCAAAAGATGGGGACGATATAAGCGAATCAACCCGGGCGCTGCGGCTCTTGCCTGCCTCCGCAATATCCATACTTTTGGACTTATCCACCAGAATCGTCAAGCGGGGTTTTCGTTCATAGTCCCGCCGATAGGCCGCTACCGGCTCAAACAGGGCCAGAAAAAGGGCCAGAATCGCCGAGATCCTTAGCGCCGTCAGCAAAATTCTTATGCCGCGCGGTAAAGGCGGGTTGGTGCGACGATATAAATAGACTGACAGTAAAATCAACAGAAGCATAACCAGACCGGTCAGAAACGGATGGCCGGAAAGAAAATTAAACGATAATTCCTTGATTCCAAACATATCTTATTATACGAAAATCAGGGGCGAATCGTCCGCCGTGCCCCCTTTAGACTGTCCGCGAAGTAGAATAATCAACCATGCCCAGAAGAGCGTTATAGTAAACCGAATCGCGCAAACCTTTGACCACGGACAGGCCCTCCTGGGCGATTTGGGCCGCCCGTTGCGACGCATAATCAATTCCGCCCGACTCGATGACATAATTCAAAACCGTCCGAAAACCGCCTTTGCTGATCCCGTTCCCCAGCAATTTTAATATTTCCCGGCTCTTCGATTTTTCACCGTGGCGCAATGAATATATCAGAGGCAGGGTCACCTTCCCTGTCACGACATCATTCCCCGGCTCTTTGCCGGTGACCCGTGGATCGCCGACATAATCAAGAAGGTCGTCGGCAATCTGAAAGGCCGTTCCTATTTTTTCTCCGAATAAAGTAAAATCATTCTTGATCTTCATATCCTGACGCGCCAATATCGGTCCCGCCGCGCATGACACCGCGAATAGCGAGGCCGTCTTGTCGGCGATTATCTTCAGATATTCCTCTTCGGATAAATCATAATTGGAGGTCTCTTCCACCTGCCGCAATTCTCCAATCGACACCCGCTCCGTGGCGCTGGATATCGCTTCTATCAGCTCTATCGATTCCGTCTTTACCATCAGCCGAAAGGCCTTGGCGAAAAGATAATCCCCCATCAGGACCGAAATAAGATTGGTCCATTTGTTGTTGACCGTCTCCAACCCCCGCCGCATATCGGCGTTATCGACCACATCATCGTGTAACAGCGTCGCCGTGTGGATTAATTCGATCGAAAGCGAGCCGTCGATGGTATGTTCGGTAAAAAATTCCGCCGCGCGCGACGAAAGAAAAAGAATCGCCGGACGAATCCGCTTGCCGCGGCTTTTCATCAGATGTTGCGCTATCGATGTAATCAAGGGAGAATCGCCGGCCAAATATGACGTCAGCCGACCGTCGAATAGAGACAAATCGGCTTCGATCGGTTTAACAATGCTTTTATATCTATCGCCGTTCATATCGAATCAAAAAACACTCTATCGGTACAAATCCGCCCAAAAATTTAGAAATTCGGTCCCATTATACCCCTTTTGACGGGGGATGTCAATTATTAATACCTGC
>CALMKK010000273.1 GCA_937867135.1 uncultured candidate division Zixibacteria bacterium | reverse complement strand
GTAATAGACGGCATAGGAACCGACTACACTATCGGGACGCTCGACACCATCGGCGATCTCTTGTTCGCTCAAGGACGGTTGGAACAGAAACTCCAGGTTTGCGGTCGTGATGGAAAAGAGGAAAGTGTTGGTGTCGGGTAAGCGGTCAAGAATAATTTCCCACTCAAGACCGCTATCGGCGCGAGGATAAAATTGGTGCGACATCGAACGATCTTGTTCAATCCGCAAGCCCGGCCTTCCCGAGACCAAAATGGGGTACGATTTGTACGACACCGCCTGATTTTTGGGCTCCAGCGACACTGTCAAAGCGGCCCGCCCCTCCCAGGCCGAAATGGCGAATTGCGGCTGAAATCCGACTTTTGAGGAATCGCCGATCCGGGCGGTCAGATTGCGGCCCGTAATTCTCGAATTTTCCGATTCCCGAGAAAGGCGCAATGACAGGTAATCGGAGCTTTGAGCTAAGAGATCCCGGTGCAGGGCCGCCAAAAGTACTATCAAGGGGAGTCTGGTTATGATTTGGAAAATGATGGGATAGGTCTTTTTCATGCCGCTTTCCCCTCCGGGGTTGAGGATGGTTTCTTTTTCGGCTTTGACAGATGACTTTCACGAATACCTTTAATCATCTCCCAGAATTTTTTCTCATTGGGGCTGGAGAGGGAGAGTTTTTTCTGCAGTTCAATGATTTTCAACAAATCACCCACTTTCGCGTTTTCCACATCGCTCCTGAATTTCTCATACAACTTGATTTTGACTTGTTCGAGGATTTCCAAATCATCGAGATTATCATTTTTATTTGAAGGCATTTCTTTGGAATCATCACTCCTATCCCATTTCGTAAATGAATAAATCGACTTTCACCGCTCCCGAAGCGGCATTGCTCCGGGCGATACGAAAACCGGCGTTCGATTCCGCGCCGACCAGAAAAGCAGTGTCGGAAGAGCGCGGCTGAATAATAATTTTGGGATGGCTGATTGAGGCCGGCAAATTATTGCCGCGAAAATCAACCAGATCGGAATAGAATATTTCCTGAGTTTCACCCCCCATCAGAATATGACAGTAACTCGCGCGCGGCTGACCGTCGATATTCGCGACCGTAATAAAGTGAAATTGCGCATTATCGGATTTTCCCCAGATGAGAACTTCCGGCACCACCCAGAGGCGCCGTCCGCGCAAATAAGATAAAGTATCCATATTCTCTCCTTCTCAGGTACGGGTCGGACCGCTCAGGCGGGTCGCCTGCGGTCGGTATGGTTTAATCAACCGGTCATAATCGCCGCGATAACTTTCCGCCAGTGCCAGCCAGGATGAAGCATTTTGCGCATTTTTAGCCAGGGTCGATTGCACCAGATGGCCGGATGCGGCCATGCGACAGAGAAGCGAAACTGTCAAATATGTCGCCGCCGTCTGAAGAGTCGGATCGGCGCCGAAAGATTGTCCGGAATCGATATCACGTTCGACAACAGCATCGGCCTCGGAAATGGCCTGCGAAATGATAACATCATCGATAGCCCCGACAGAAATCTCATAATCAATCAAAACCGCCTGATAATCCTGAATGGCCCCTCCGGCGAGCCGACGAATCATCCCCTCGGTATAATTCACGCTATAATCGGTCCCCTCTTCGTAAATTATATATGGGATGTACCAGACGGCAACCGAAGCTCCCTCGGAAATATTCCCTCCGGGAATCCGTCTGACAGCGGCATTAATCGGATCGACAGCGTAATCGGTATTTTCGGCATAAATGGTACCGAGGGAACGATCGGAGGCGATTGTAACCGATTCGGCCGCAATCTGGCGGGCGGCCAGCGCGATCGGCTCATTGCCGAGTATAATATTTTCAAATGACGGCTGTATGGAACCTGCGGCCTTGACAGCCACCGAACCGGACAAAAGACCGCGATACGGTAATGAAATCCATTGCGTGCCGGAGAAAATTATCGGATAATTGCGTTGCGTTCCGCCGGGGGCCCCCTCGAAACTGATATGGTTTCTGATTAGGTCAATACTTGTGTACGGCATCGTTTACTCCATTATGATTAAACCAAGGCCTTTGGTAAGAGCGGTAATCTGTGAACCGACCGGCCCGGTCGTGAACGGCGACAGAACCGTAATTTTAATCCAGTAGCAGTCGCTGTCATTGACACTCTTTTTCTGCCAGGATGCGGGCAGGGCATGGTAATCATCCCACAGCAGAAGCTCCTTATCGGATGAGTCAAAATGATATTCCCCTCCGTATGGAGTGAATCCGCACCATTCCTGCCCGTTCCAGTATTGCCAGGAAACAATCCCGCCGGAACCGGCAACCGCCAGGATAATTTTTACATAATTGAAGCGGTCATCCATCCCCAGAAACAATGAATCCCCGGACTCCTTGAAAATGACCCCGGAATCGGCATGATAAATATCGGCGGATATGGCATCGGCCGCCGGTCCGGTCAAATCCCGAAAATTTCCCGACACCGCGCGATAGCAAAATACTTTCGAGAGAATATTCTCTTTCGGATCGAACGGCGCCGGATAAGAAAACGTCTCCTGGAGGCGGGCGGTAAACATCGCCCTCTTTTGATTTAAACCGTAATCGGTTAAATAGACGATGTACGGAGCGTTATCGATATATTTAATCTGAGGAAAAATCCCGCCGGCGTCGTCGATATCCCCGACACCGCTCCAGACATTGTTGTTATATTCGATAAATCTTATCTTATCATCATCAAAGACAAGCCCGATTTTGCCGTCATCGGAAATGGCGATATCAAAATCGGAATCGAGCGCGGCTCCGGTGGCAATTTCCTGCTCGGCATCCCAGGTTGTGACATTGAGATGCTTGCGGCGATAGGCCAGTTTGGACGCGCCAAGAGTATAAAAAGTATAGCAGTATTGACCGGCCATGATGATTTTGGGAAAAGCGGTGGTACCGGCGGAACTGAGCGTGACCCCATAATTGGAAATTCCGGTCGGCCAGGTAAGGCCGTCATCGTCGGATAACTTAATATTCACATATGATTGCCCGGCGGCAACGCGGCACCAGGCCGCCCAGAGACGGCCGCCCGGTTCGATTGCCACCGACGGGTAATAATTGTCGTCACCGTCATAAATGGTGCAAAGATCGCCGGGAGACCAAGCTCCATTGCTGAAGGTAAGCTTCCGCAGGACCAGATCAAAACTCACTTCAAGGGTATAGGCCAGATAGATATTTCCATCGGCATCCATGGCGGCATCGAACGGATAATCGGCGCTATCATCAACAACAACCGCCGGAGTGTTCCACGAATTATAGGGGAAATCGGCATAAGTGAGTTTAATCTCGGAGCCTGATGAGGCCGTCAGGGCCACGATTCTCCCGGCGTATAATCCTGAATTCACCCGGAAGATTTTTTTGCCGGGAGAGATTCCGGCGGGGTATGACGCATCGCTGTCTATTAAATGATTCTGCATTTTGCTCCCTGTTCAAACCGGCCCGGCCTTCGGGCCGGACCGGATATGGCGTTATCATGAGAAAGAGGTATCGAGAACGACCGAGGCTTCCCGAATCACCTTGGCGTAGGCCACCGATTCGGAGATTATCGCCTCCTCGAAACGTTGCTCGATAATTTTATCATATTCGACCACGAGCGGCTGAGTGACAACTTCTTCAATGGCAAAGCGGGCGTCGAGGCCGATAACCAGATCGGCCGGGACATTATCGGAACGCACCAGCGTCGCACCGAGCGGGCTGAAAAGCTCGCCCCGGCTCTGGAAACGGTATCCGGCCATCGGGTCCTTGAATTCATCCATCAGAAGGATACTTTTCAATTGCCCGATATGGCAGATCAGGGTATTCATTTCGAACGGCGCAAATTGCGACCAGAGGGTCACCAGATCATCGTAAGTGAGAGAACCGGAGGAGGCGGCATTCACAACCGCGGCGGCGTTGGCGTTGCCGTCGCCGTTAATCAGGCAATCGACGGCCAGGCCGATTTTATCTGTCTGCAACCGAAATCCGATATACCACAAAAGGACCCGGAACTGGGCGGTGGTCCGGTACCGCAGTGCCTTGTAACTGGCCTTTAGTCCGAGTCCGTATTCTTTGACATTGATGGAATGATTCTGCTCGGTGACCAGAATCTGGGGTATTTCGCTCCCCTCGCCGATCGGGCGCAAGGAAAAGCGGTCGGCCGATGAAGTATCAATATGGAAAGGGGTATAACGATTGTTGGCTACCGTCGTGGAGCCTGCGATAATAGCCGCCAGCTCGGGGCGCATCGCCTGCCCCTTCTTGATTTCCCGAAGGATAAACTCCGGCATAAGGGACGGTGCCTTCTGATAGAACTGCTCCACCGTGGTGGCTTTGGAGCCGCCCAGCCTGATTCCCGCCAGAGCCAGTTGCCGCTCAAAAGCATCGAGCGGGCAATCGGTCGGCGAGGGGTCATATTCGGCCGTTTCGAGCAATTCGCTCAAAGTCATGCCGCGTGCTTCGGCTTCGAGGTAGCTCTCTTTATCGATATTGAGCTCGGCGGCACGGCCCAAATCGACCGGGCCGGTCAGTTCCCGTCGGCTTAAATCCTGCTCCTCTCGAATAGCCGCCTGATGAAAATTTTGATTCATATTCACATTTGTCTCCTTTAGTTCAAATAAATGATACAGTCGCTGGTGCCATTGATGGCCAGTACCGTCCCGCGGGCGATATTGCCGCCGGCCGGATCATACCCCGTCAGAACCGGGGCCTGGCGGACTGTCCCCGAGGCCCCGCCGACCACGCGGTTGCCGATAACCGGATATGTGGTTGAAATCGGAAGACGGCAAATGCCGCCGATTTGCACCGTGGCTTCGCGCCCGCCGTTATCGGCATCGCTCAAAGTGAGGGCCAGGAGTTTCCCCAGAAGCAGAGAACCCGAAGTACACGGTGCGACCGTATAATTGGCGGTCAAGGTGACCGCCTTGCCGAGATCGGCGTCTTTGAGATCATCGATTCCGGCGGTCTGCGATATTTTGAAAGTCGCCAGAACCGGGGCAATCGTTTCGAGATTCTGGTCTCGTATTCCCATATTTTCTCCTTTTTTCTTTTTTTAATTATTGATTGGGCCGGGCGTGTTGCCCGCATGGCCGGGGCGGTTTCCCCGCATTTATTAGATTTTGTGCTCGCTCCAATCGCGCCGCCCGACCTTTTTATCGGGGAAAGTCAGGTACCGGAAACTGGCCGGGAAATTTTCCCGAAAGCGGCGGACCGTTCGACCGTACATTTTTATCAGCTCCGCCGCCGTAATATTATCGAGAGCGCCGGATAGGCGGCAGGCCAAATCGGCGTCCTCTTCATTTTTGCGGCAGACCAGATTGGCCCGAAGCATTCCCAATATCCGGTCGCGATAATCTTCTTTCAGGCAAGTCAATTCCGCGGTGTTTCGGCGCTGGGAATCGCCGCCTTGTACGATTGCGCCGAGAGTGAGTCGGAGCGCGTCGAAATCGATTGTTTCAAACGCCTCGTCGTCAAGGCGACGGGCGATTTCTTCAATTTGCACATAATCCAGATTTTCCTGTGGCACTTTTATCTCCTCTCCTCAATCAGGTAAAATTCGATTCTTGCCAGACGTGATTCGATATTGTTCCGGAACTGGAAAAACTCATCCTTGCTGACTCTCCCCTCTTTGATCACCACTTCCATCCGGGCCAGCCGTTTATCCAGCGCTTCCACCAGAACCGTCTCGGCCTTTTCGGCCAATTGTATCTTGATATTCCCGATGGTCGTGAAATAGGCGGCCGACATCCCCAAAAGCGCCATTACAAAATTGAACAGCGGCTTGTTTAGAAGCGCCGTCCAGCTCACTCTGCTATTCTCGCTCATTCTCGACCTCTTGCGATGATTGACCGGCTCGATAAAATAGAAATCGCCGCTTTCCGTGAAGAAGAATCGGGCGCAGGAAATAAGTGCCGTTTAAGGGGCTGTCGGCTTCGAGGCGAATGCTCTCTTCTTGGCCGGTCAGCCGCACCGTTCCGGAGCTGATTGTGCTTTCGGAATGCAAGTCCGACAATTCGATTTTATCGGCCAGAAACCTTCGACCGGACAAAAGAAGTGGCTGTGAAAAGCGGGGCAGACGGTACAGGCTCGAAACGGCCCGGCCCCGGTACAATTGCAAAATAACATCGGCGCCAGCGACGATTAATTCATATCGATTTTCGGGATCGTCTTTTGACGCCGCCAATAAAGAAATATCATCAGCCTGATTTTGACGGCGATAGAATTGAACAAGACGGGGTTGGACCAGATTCATTTGGTTTCCGGAAATCCGCAACGAACGGACCTCCAGTTCAATTGTCCGGCCTTTTTCTAAGTCAAATTGCGAAGTGATAGGGGATGTGACCGGGATTCGATTATTGCCGTAATTGCAACTGATATGGTAACGGTACCGGCCATTGACCTCCGCTTTACCGTCGATCACAGCCGGAATTATAAAACGGCGGGACAGGAAGTATCTTGAATCCGATTCCGCCGCATATAATATGACTCCGTAGCGGGTCGACAGCTGTTCGATTAACGGTGAAAGATTCGCGCCTGAGCCTTCTTTCATTGCCGTCAAATATGGATTTTTCTCCCCGAGCAATTCTACCAGACGGCGATACCGTTCCCGACCCGGTTGGTTTATTATGCTTTGGCCGTCCTGTTCGATCAGATCAATGATTTTCAACTCCAGGCGGCGGACCGATGACTTTTGTCCGGCCAGAAAAGACTCGATCTCCTGCGGAGTCTGTCGTTCTTTGCCGCGGTAACCGAGCAGGCGGCCATCGAGCATATAATTCCCGTCAGGCATTCGAATTATTTTCAAAAATTCCTCAAGCCGCGGCGATTTCAATGCCGCATCGGCAATATTGAGACTGAAAGAATTATTTCTATGAATCAGGCGGATCGGCAATGATTCATGGGCCGGCATGACCAAATACTTCAATTCACGGCCAAGGGGGTCGGTATTCCAAATGCGATGAATAAATATCTCCGGGGTTTTGCTTCCGGAATTCGTACCCTCAGCCTGATCCTCATTGGTGAATAATAATTCTTTCGTTATGGCGGTATTTTCGACCGCACCGCGATAGACCAGCGATGTCTCCAGCACTTTCTCGATTTTGCGGTAATTGAAATAAGCCTCTTTTTGGACCCCGTCGACTTCGTACGATGATAGGGGCCGATGCCGGCATTCTCTGATATCGGACCCGCAGATGGAACATTCCGGAAAACTGAAAATGAAACTGATGGAACATTCTTTATATATGCCGCTGTCGATATTTTTTTGAAGTTCTTCACCCGGCTCGGAGTTTTTGAGCCAATAAAAATAGACTTTGACCCAATGGCCGTCGTCACGTCGGACCGCTTCGGCATAAAAATTCCGCGCAATCGGGAGACTGTCTTTTCTATGCCCCACCAAAACCGGTGAATCGATCAAGAGTTCAATCAGATGCTCATGCTCATCGGGCGGGAAACATCCGCCATAACTGTTGACTTTGTCCGAAACGATATACATCGCCCGGATGTAGATATCCCCGGCTTGAACCGGCTCCGGCGGTTTGACATTGAGATTAATCCGCTCCACCAGTTCGCCGATACGATCCGGCTCGCTCTCCAGAAGAGAGGCTGTAATTTTTCCTACCAGATTTTCCATTTTACCTCCATCACTAAACCCTCCCGATGAACCAATCACCATCAAATTGGTAGCAAAATTGTCATTCCAAACTGTGCAGAGAGTTTCATAATGGAACCAAGGGGGTGGAAATGCGATGTAGTAATATATTGTCGTTCAAGATATTATAAAAGCGCCAGGAATTTAAGTCCCCGGCATAGCAGTTGCTCAAACAGGAATTGGAAATATTGAAATAGGAGATGATTGAAATGGTAGTCTATAGAAAGCGCAAAAGATTCCCCCTCAAATGGCTGGTAGCGGCCGTCATATTTATCATTGTTCTCGGCTTGACTTTCAACGACGTATCCGGCGCGTCCCTCCCCTTTTAGGGATAGCGCCCGCATATATATCGTTCGTGCAAACCGGCCGGCATCCAGTGACGGATGCGGGCCTTTTATATTTTCCCCACCCGCGGTTTTATGATCGGCAGATCCGGACGGTACAAGGGCCAGAGCGCCAACGCCATCGCCATCAGGGAATCGCAGGCGTTGTTATCATCCCAGCGGGCGGCGCGAAGTTCATCCTCCAGCGACCAAATCCGGCCGTCATCGTCGGGAATCTCCCATCTTTCATATTTTATCTTCCCCAGGCTGTGGAATAATTCCAGATTGGTCAAAAGTTCCGCTTTGGTTTTGGGCGTAAAAATAAACGAGGTCGGATTCAGATCGGTCAACTGCGCCACGACCACATCCCCCAGCCCGGTCGCATCGATTATCAGCCGCCCCGGATACCGTCTTTGGCGGTTTCTAATCGCGGCGATTATAATATTCCAATCCCATTTTTTGATCCGGCATAAGTCTATGACCGTGCATAATCCGTCGATGACCTGAACCGTAACGCCGACCGTGGCTGTTTTCTTTCGGGCCAGATCCCAGCCGGTAAGATAAAATCGATTCAATCCGGAATTTTCGGCGGAGATTTCCTTCCTTTTGATCAGGGCGGCGTCGATATATCGGCCCGGAATTACTTCGCCGCCGGAATCGACAAATTGTCCCATGATATTCTGCGCCACCCGCTTGTCGCTCAGGTACTGCATTTGCATCGCCAGATATTCCTCGGAGATATGGCAATTTTCGCGGGAATCGCCCGATTGCACATATGCATCATGCGGGCGGCCTTTCAATTCTTTCATCTTTTGATAAAACCAATTCCGCCCGTTGGGCGTCGAAACCAGATCAAGTTTTCCCTTGCGGTCGGCCAGCCGCATTTTGATTACTTCATTGACAACATACTCGGCCTCGTCGTCAAAGGCCACTTCGTCATAGATGAAATAGTCATAATCGTTCCCCAAAAGATACTGACCGCGATGCTGGGTGGAGCGGGCCTCGATGATCGCCCCGTTTCCCAGCAGAATCCGCGGATATGGCGTCACCGTCACCTTTTTAATCAGACCGCCTATGCGGCAGGTGCTGTTGAGAATACGGAGAACGGTATTGAAAATAATCCGGGCCTGATCCAGCGTCAAACTGGCCGTGACAATATGATATTTGCCGCAACAATCATATCGCAGATCGCGAATCCGAAAAAAAGCGTGATGAATAATCTTTACGGCCGTGACGAACGATTTCCCCCAGCGATTACCGGTCACCAGAAGATTTTCCGCTCCGGTGCTTCCCTCGAGCCAGCGAATTTGCCCGGGGTGCGGTTCGATATCGAGGAACTCCCGGGCAAAAAACGGTATATCCGCAATGGCCCGATCCCATTTTTTTCGAGTGAACAAAATAATTAAATCAGTCGGGCGACCGCTTCCTCGGCCTTCTCCCGGGTAACCAGCCCGGCCGAATGAAGCTTGATGATATTATCAACCCTGGTTTTCTCAATTTCGGCGCGGTCGGAAGCCAAATAGCTGAGCGTATTATCAAAATGATAGCGACACCGGCAACCGAATCCTTTTATCGACAACTCAATATTTCCCAGCCATTCCAGAAAGCGGGAGGTCTGCCGCTGGACCGAAATCACCTGCCGCATCACCAGATCGAATTTGAATTGCGCCCAGTTATGAGTGGTGCCGTAACTGAAACCGAGCATAAAGGGCGATAAATTGGTGCCGGCGCAGATCTCTTCAATCATGGCCCGATGGCTCAAAAACCAGGCATTCCCCGAAGCCGCGGCACCCGACGGGCCGATATACTCGACTTTGACATTATCCCAGGTCACCGGATTATCTTCCGGCTCGCAATCCCTGATCATCGCGACCGTATCATCGAAATATTCATTGACCCTGTTCACATAAGCTTCGTCACTCTCCCCGGACAGTTTTTCGGGCGGCGTAATTTTGACATGCAAACGGTGATACCCCGCGTTATGGGCGGTGCGACGCATATCATCGATCAATTGCTGTTCGATATATGACACAAACGGCACCGAACTCAATATCGATTTCCCCAACCCCTGCTTTATATCATTATTGAGCCCGAAATAATAGAAATCGTCGCCGTCCAATTTGACTGGCCCTTTTTCGGTTTCAAGAAAAAGACCGTCATGGCCGTCCATATCTCCCGCCGAAATGTATGACGGGTCAATCGGATAAAACCGCTCGATGCCGCTCATATCAGGGGTAAGAATAACAAACCCCGCGAAAGCCCCATCGGTATAAAGGGAACTGAAAAAAAGAGGGAGGAAAGATTCCAGTCCGCCCATTTTATGATATTGAAAGGGATAGATTCTTTGCGCAAGATCTTCAAGAACCTGCATGGCTTGATCGTTTTGAGATGGCGAGGTGGCATTAAGTATTTCAAAGCGGCCCGGCGCCGACGACAGGCGGCTCCAGGTCCAGATGCAGGCATGCAACAAAGGAATATTATCCCGCAAAAAACGGAATAACTCCAGGCGGAATTTGGAAGGAGTCAAATTTCCGTTCCTCCAAAT
>CALMKK010000272.1 GCA_937867135.1 uncultured candidate division Zixibacteria bacterium | reverse complement strand
CCCAGAAAACATCTCCGTCATTTTCATCCCAGGCTTTCCAGAGCGCAAAATCGGAGACGGATTCTTTTTCATATTCATCAGTCGCGATTCGTGCTCCGGCCCTCAGTCCTGATAAATCCAGATGGGATAATTTGCCATATTCACGGAATTTGGATATTGAAAAATAATAATTGCCGCCGACTTCATACGCATACCCCTTCGCCATTAATTTTTTGACAATTTCGACCATCTCCGGGATATGCGTGGTCGCCTCCGGGTAATATTCGGCCCGTTCGATGCCCAGAAGATCTAGATCCTCAAAAAAGGCCTTTTTGTAAACGGCGGTATATTCCCTGAGGGTTATATTTTGGGCGATGGATTTTTTGATGGTTTTATCATCTATATCGGTCAAATTCATCACTTGCGTGACCCTATACCCCTTAAATTTGAGGAACCGGCGAAGAAGATCTTCAAAGGTATAGGTCCGGAAATTCCCGATATGGGCGAAATCATGAACGGTCGGTCCGCAGGTGTACATCCGGACATGCCCCGGCTCAAGGGGATGAAATTCATCTTTGTTTCGGGTCATGGTATTGAATAATCTAAGCGCCATTTATTCCGCCTTTAAATTGCAGTCAGGGCATCAACTGCTTTCTTGTTCATTTTCTTAATCAAAGCAATAATTAATTTCACGGTATTATCATAATCGCCCCGATATATTATTCCATTGTGCGAATGAATATATCTGACCGGCACGCCGATTACGATCGAAGGTACTCCGGCGCGGCTCTTGTGAATTTCAGCGCCATCGGTTCCGCCCCTTTCCATTGTTGTCAAATGAAAAGGAATTTTGTTCTCTTCGGCGGTTCTTATTACCATCTGACGCAATCTTACATTGGGAATCATACCGGCATCATAGACCAATATCGCCGGGCCGCCACCCAGTCGTTCCGCTTTGCTGAAATTTTCCGGAGGTACATCCTGCGCAATGCCGACATCGGCGATTATGGCTAGATCGGGATCCACTTTATAACTTACCGTTCGGGCCCCGCGCGAACCGACTTCCTCCTGGACCGTTCCTATTCCGAAAATGGTATTGGGATGAGCGGCTTTTTTGAAATGCCGCAGGACGTCGATTACGACGGCACAAGAAACCCGGTTGTCAAAGGCCTTGGATAAATACATTTTCTCATTGTTCATAATGGCGAATTGTGAATCGGGAACGATGACATCCCCGACTCTAATCCCCAATTTTTTCTTAATATCGAATTTATCCATGGTGCCGACATCGATAAACATCTCCCCGATTTCGAGCACTTTTTCGCGCTCTTTTTGAGGCAATATATGCGGCGGCTTGGAACCGACGACACCCAGTACCGGCCCATTGGCGCCCATAACCCAGACCCTCTGGCCCAGCGCCACATGGCCCCACCAGCCTCCCAGCGGGAGAAATTTAATGAAACTCTCCTTGGTAATCTCCTTCACCATAAAGCCGACTTCATCCAGATGTCCCACAATGGATACTCGCGGAGTCTCGGAAGAACCGGTTTTGCGGCCGATAATCGAGCCAAGTTTATCATAATTAATTTCGGCGAATTCTTTCATATAACGGGCCATTACCTGCCGCGCTCCGTCCTCGTAACCGGGCACTCCCGGGGCTTCCGTTATTTCCTTCAAAAGATTTTCTGTATAGTCCAAGGCGTCACCTTTGGTTAAATTGAAAATTTAATCGGAATATATCATTTATTGCCCCTTACGTCAAATCCTCAGGCGATCAGGGGAATCAATTCGGACAATGAATGAATAATCGTCGTACCGTCCGGAAGGGGCCGAGGATACTCCCTTTTCTCGGTGTACCTGAGAACCGCATTCAGTCCGATAGCGGTCGGCCCGACATAATCTTCTTGATAACGATCCCCCACGAACAGCAAATGCTTCTTTTCCACATCCATTAAATCGACAGCTTTTTGATAAATGGCCGGATGCGGTTTGCGGTATCCAAAGGACGATGAGAAAATGGCATAATCGAGAAACGCCGCTATTCCAAAACGTTTCAATTCCTCCCGATGGTAGGATTCGGGAAAGATTGTATTTGATACCAACCCTATTTTCAAACCTCTCTCTTTTAATATTGTTAAGACATCCAAGGTATCATCAAATATAGTAAGTTGCCTGCCCACCGGCTGATAATAAGCGTCAAAAAATCGTTCGGCCAAATCCGGATAATGATCCAGCCCGGCCGACATTAAAAGTTCGGCAATGGCATCGGTAATGACCCATTCTTTAAGCGATTCCCGGGAAAAAGCTCTATATTTCTCTCTAATGGCAACGTATCGATCTTTGAACAAGCCGGCATTCGGTAGTTTATAACCCGCACCCTCGAGAAAAGCACAGCCAGCCTGGAAAC
>CALMKK010000271.1 GCA_937867135.1 uncultured candidate division Zixibacteria bacterium | reverse complement strand
CGGGAAAAGCCAGCGGCAAGAATGCCATTATTCGGAACCAGGAATAATTTTAATAATCTTTGGCGAAATCTCCGCTTTTCCCGGAGTCTTTTTTGAAAATGGCCACGCGGATACTTTCGGCCGGCGTGGAGGCCAGTTTTTCGGCGCGAGCCAGATATTCGGCCGCTTGGGAGTAATTTTGTGCCCCCAAATAGGCCAGCGCCAGATTGAAATTGGCCGTATAGTATTTGGGTGTCTTTCTTACCGCTCTTTCCAGAATGCGAACGGCATCCGGAAAACGGGACTGCCGCAGTTGCATCACTCCATAATTTACCATGACGAAGATATCGGCGCTGTCGAGAAGATAGGCCCGCCTGAGGCAGGCTTGTCCGTTGGCGGTATCATCCAATTCAAAATAAAGCATACCGGCTTCCATCTGACCGCGGGCGTTATTCCGGAAAATTTCCTCGGTGGTTATGGCCAGATGCGTCAGTTCAGGGAATTTTCCGAGGAAACGGTAGTACTCTATCAAGTAATGCAGGGCCACCAGATTCATCGAATCGATTGAGAGCGAGCGTTGGAAATAATGCAAGGCGGCCCCACTTTTGCCCAGAGCGTTATAAGCGGCGCCAAGTTTTAGCAGAGTTCGCATCGTATCTATTTCCGTGTGGGGGGCTTCCTCCCACGATTTCAGGGTAAATTCGAGCCGTCGGCCTTTTATGGCGTTATGATCACCGGCATAACTGCTTAAAAGACTGTATTCATTAAAAAGGTCCCGGAATTTTTGTACTTCGATGATCTCAGCGAACCGCGTGGCCGACATTGATACGGAGTGGTTTATTCCGGCGAAAGCAAATGTCAGAACCAGAGAGAGAAATGCGGCCGGAATTATGGCGGCGGGCAGACTCTTTTGGCCCAGTTCCGTGTAGGCGGTCACGATCCCCATCAGTAAAATAAAAGCCGGAATGGCAAAGAGGTCCCAGTCCCGGGGGCCGCCTAATTGCGGGGTCATAATAAAAATAAAGAGAAAGGCGGGCAGGGCGATCCAGAGTCCGTATCGGGTAGAAATCGAAGGTTTGACCGGACGGCCCCATTTGGATAGTAAATCCGGTAGCATTATGATAATTGGAAGAGCCGCGAGGAAAATCCAATTGAGAAGATTCGTAAGATGACGTTCTGTCAAAATCGCCTGGGGTGAATTTAAATTCGGCAAAACCGCCAGGATATATCTCATAAATCCCGGCAATTGAAAGTACCGGGCAATGAAGAGTAATATTAGCAAACCCAATAGACCAACCAAAAGAAGGCCGGTGTGTTCGGATTCACGATTTCTCTTCGTGTCGAAGCGACGCAAAAGGATAAAAACAAGCGACGGCGCGAGAAGTAGGAGGGCCACGGAATGAATCAGTCCGGCCAATAGATATAAAAGCAAATATCTTTTGTATCGCGCCGGATCAACGGCCGCCTTAAGACCCTCCAGAAAGATGAAGGGCAACAGGGCGGCGATGATGGAATAACTCTCAATATACCCGAAAAACAGCGCCAGAATTCCGGATGAGAAAAGAATGATGAAGCCGATCAGAAAAGAATCAGGGAACAGATATCGGGAAAGACGATAAACACCGAAAATAAAAAGCGCCCCGCTGGCGATGCTTATGATTTGATATCCGACAATCGGTCTGAGAGCGTACGGAAATAGGATTTCATGAAACAGGACGGAATGGAGCAGAAAATCAAGAAATTCGGTCGGCAGAAATATCCGGCCGAAGGCGATTTCATTGAGCCGTACTTGCCCATCGCCCAGAAAAGTCGTAGCCGTTCTCAAGGCGTAGAAGGCAATCAGAGCGGCAAAGATGAAAAGCATTAAAAAACCGCAACGGATATTTTTCCCGGTTTTGAGAATCTCCGATGTTTTGATCAGTCCCCTGTAAACGGACTCCGAAACAGCCGGTATGGCCAGCAAAACAAACAAAATTGCGACCGCGATACCTATAATAAGCGGGTAGAATTTAAGAAAATTGACACCCCAGCCAAACGGCACCCTCAGAAAAGTCGCCAGGATAAAGACCAGAAATATGACGCCGAGACTTGCCCAATAGAGGCCGGAATTCGGATGATCTTTCATCTCCAGATTCTCTCTTTAAAAAAAGCCCAATTTCAAAGATGTCAATCCGGATAGATGCTGGGCCGGTTTACACTATTGCCCGCGGTCGCCAACCCAGGGCGCGAATTTATAAATCTCGTACCATAAATTTCGCGCCGTGACGGTATCGCCCTTCTTGGCCGCCACCATACCCAACATATAGAAAGCATTCCAATTTTTTGAGTCCAATTGCGCGGCTTGCTGCAAATACGGTATAGACTCATCATATCGGCCCATTCGGCACAAGATGTCGCCAATACTGGATTCGAGGCTGGAATATTTATCGGGTAACAGCCTTGCGGCAGAATTGAAGGCGTCTAACGCCTTATTATAGTTTCCATTGGATCTCTCGTCACATCCCTTTTTGTATTCAAGCGCAAAATCCGCACTTTTCAAAGTGACGTCACGATCCATGTCGATAACTTTCCACCTTTTATGGATAAGTGACCAGTTCCCCTTTTTTGACGCCGGAAAGGCGGTCAGGCTGTAACATCGCCGAAACTCCGAATGAAGCATCAGCGCCAATTCGGCGGGCGCCGACGGTTTATCGTTGGTTGAAAAGAGGATGAAATCGGGATGCTGTTCCAGAATGTACCGGCTGTTGAAATGGCGCTCCTGCCAGGTCGATTGCAGGCCGGAGATTTTTTCGGGATGCCTCGCAATATATTTGTCGGTCAGGCCGAGCAAATCAATGACCCGGTGTCCCGGCAATTCGTATCCCAGGATGCCGACCGTGCTGGCGGCCACGGAAAAGTCGGGCCCCATATATTTTTTAAGCATCCCGGCCGTGAACTGCATTTTTTCGGTCAGGAGCCGCTCCAGCCTCAGATACGATTCAATATGCTCCTTGGAAAGCAGATAGGAACCGGCGGCGGTTCCGGTACAAATCAAGAGGATGACGGCTCCCCCGACGGCAGGGGCAATCTTCCGCCTGAATTGCATCATAATTAACTCCCGAAGGGACAGGACAAACAGAAGATACAAAACCGGAATCACCGGGACAAAGAATCGATAGACTTTGAGCACATCGCCCCCGACCCAGATAATGTAAAAAATATAGATCAGGAGGAAAAGATA
>CALMKK010000270.1 GCA_937867135.1 uncultured candidate division Zixibacteria bacterium | reverse complement strand
CTTTCGGCTTGACGGAAAGGTTGAAATGCTCGAGCCGGAAGCCGTTCTCTTCATAAGCAAAAGAAACATCTTTGAACTCCACGGCCCCGGCGGCTTTTTCCAGCATGGCGGGGTGTGCATTTTCTTCGATATCAGCCGGTAAATCGAGATATTCAAAGACACGGTCAACCGAAGCCATAGCGGTCTGGACCTGAATATTGACTGTCGCCAAATCCTGAATGGGAGAATAGAGATAAGTAAGAAGAATATAGAAAGCCATCAGGGCGCCAAGTTTCATCGATCCCCCCGCAACTAAATAAGTACCCCAGGCAAGAACAATGATAGGGCCAAGCATATTGATAAAATGGACCATATTGGTCGCGATGGAAGTGACGACACTGTTTTTTATGTAGAGGTCGGTCATGCCGTTCAGGAGGCCATCGGTCCTGCGTTTTTCCAGATCCTCCTGGCCGAATGATTTGACGGTTTTAATCGAGAGAAAACTCTCTTGAAATCGGGATGATAGAGAGGCGGTGGTTTCCTGCAGTTTTCTCATAATCGTATTCAGCCTTTTGCCGAAAAAATTGGTCAGAAGGATGGTCAGTGGCACGGGTATTATGGCAATCAGCGTCATAAAGGGATTTATGGTTAGAAGATAGGCCAGAACCGCCGCCAGTAAAAGAATATTAGTAAGGAAAACCAATAGCGTAAAAGAAAAAAGGCCCTGAATTTGGCCGACATCGGAAAGAAGCCGGGACATCATTTCACCGACCTGGTGTTTCTGAAAAAAAGTCAGGGAGAGCCGTTGCAAGTGGTTGAAAAGTTGCGAGCGAAGATCGGCAATCAAATGGGCCCCGACATAGGCCGACATATAATCGCGTAACCATCCCAATAATATTTGAGCCAGATAGACGCCTATCAGAAAAAGGGCAAAGTATATGACCTTATGAATATTGGCGGCGGCGTTGGCGCTTTGTATCAGCGACGGGATCAAATTGTCGATCAGATATTGTATGGCGGCGGGCAAAGCCAGCGAGAGGGCCGAAATAACTGCCATCACCAGAAACGCCCCCAATTCCACGCGCCAGTATGGCTTGAGATACTTCCACAGTCTTTTCAGTTTTACCATCATTGCAATTTATCTAATCTCCGACGGCTCTGGCAACTGCCCGAGATGTAATTATAGCTCGAAAATGCAATATCAACAAGCCGCGCGGATAGATACCGATATGGAATTTCTCGCGGCGGCGAGAGTATCAGGGCAGGGGTTTGTATCAAACTTGCTCGGCCCGGTTCTCCGCCTCGATCAGATTTTTAATATATGCAATGTCGGCACGGACCGATTCCGAATCTTCGTGTATAAGGCCCTGCTGACGTTCAATGCGGGAAATGCAATAGGGGTTGTCGGCTCTTTTTCCGGTGGCGGAGATGGAAGTATTGGCACATCCTCCGCGACAAAGCATCAGATATTGACACTCCCGGCATTCACCCTCGGCGGTTTCCTTTGTGAATTTTCTGTTATAGGCGAAACCATCGGGGCAATTCCATATCTCCGTAAACGAAGTATCGCGGATATTCCCTTCGACGAATTCTTCCGGCATTGACAAACATCCTTTGATATTGCCATTGGATTCAATGCCAACCGCGAAAGCCCCTAGGTCCCCGGATTGACAAATTATCCGAACAACGACCGGGAACTTCAGGAGCTTGC
>CALMKK010000269.1 GCA_937867135.1 uncultured candidate division Zixibacteria bacterium | reverse complement strand
TGGCATAGGCGGCGTCCGGCCCGCCGATACGATACTCGGATCTGAGAACATCTTTCACGAGATTCATTGCGAAATCATAAACGCTTATGCTGACATCGGCATTATGCGGCAATGGATAGCGGAAATAAAGGGCTGACCCGGAGTATGGCGAAAAAGGCACCGGGTACGCATATATATCTTTCGACGGGTCGACAACACGGTAAATCGACCAATTGGGATCGGTGATTTCCGGAAGTGCGATTTTCGCGACCCCATCGCTTGTCCCTACCCAAACGGTATCTTTAACGACACGGACGGCATAGGCGGCTTGATCTTGTCCGATTGTGTACGAGACGGGCGGATGGGCATTAGCCAGCGTTCCGGTGATAGTAATCGTATCCCAGCTATTGCCGCCGTTGGCCGAGTAAAGAAGACCTATATCAGTCGCGGCAAATATTTCATCCTGATAGAAATCATAATTCCAGCAAACCGTACCGGAGTCCTTTCTTTCCCAATTGCCGCCATCGAGAGAGGCCGTGTTGATTCCGGAATATTCCAAACTGTCGGTCGGTTGAGAAGTGATCCATATTTTGGCTCCGCCAAGCATATTCTGAATTCCCAGGGCCGTCACAAAATTGCCGGTTAATTGGCCGCCTTCAGAAGTATATAGATCGACCCGATCAAACCGAGTGGGATTGGTATTGGCCTGTACGATATGCCAATTATTGGAACCGGCCGGCGAGACGGCCAGTCCTTTGCTGGAAGCCAAATATATGGTGTCATTGACTATCTCAATGGCGCGAATGAAGCTTTGTGATAGGCTTATGGTGGGCCTTAAGCTGTCACTTATAACCAGGCCGGGTTGGCCATACCAATTAATGCCGTTTGGAGAAATCAGCCAGGTATCATAACCGACGATATATACGATCGAGTCAGAAAAGGCCATGTCATAGAAGCGACGGCCGGCAAAAATTGTCTCATCGGTCGACCAATTTTGTCCATAATCAGAGGAGCGGAAAATAGCGCTGCTGTCCAGGATTGTATCACGGGGTTGATTGATGGTCCAGATAACGGCAGAATCAAGACCGCCTCCGCCGTTGAAAAATTTTTGAATCTTAATTTTGGTGGTCAACCCTCGGGCCGGTTTATTACCCCATACAAATTGAGGAGAGAATCGCGATGAATCGATAATGCCCATTGAATCCAGGAACAACACGACCACCCCGCTATCGGTCCCAACCCAGAGATTCATGGAGTCGGCGGTCACGGCATTAATGGTATTGCGACCGTCGGCGGGATCGATATGAAGAGAATCGACATATATTTTCTGCCAATTTTTACCGGTATCGGCGGAAACGAACAATCCGGCTCCGAGTCCGGCCATATAAAGACGGTTCTTTATTGCGGCAAACTCGACCGGATATTTATCGGCGCCGAGCAATTCATCCAGTCCGTTATAATTAGTGTTGAACGTCAAACCGCTGTCATCGGAAACGGCTAATCCGGTTCCAATCCCGCCGGCATTATCAAGCGTGCCGACAAAGACTCGTCCGTCAAAGGCAAATACGGTCGAGAGACATCGTCCCGGGAGGCCGTCCCTCACAAAAGATGAATGCCAGCTTTCCACATGCGAAAGGGAATCAAAACTAAGGCGGCTCAAAGACGAATCACCCGAAAAATAAATGTACCCATCCCCGAAACCGATGTCAAAGTTGTTATTTGAAAAAAGTTTGGAATAGTCGGGAGCATAGACATACCGCATCAAGCCGGCCGCCGTTCCGGCCCAGAGAACAATGGAATCACGATGATAGGTATCCAGTGCCGCTGAAAAATAGAGATTGCGCAGGCTTGAAGTTCCGCTGATCGAATCCTGCGTGGAATAATAAATATGTTTCCAATTTTGTCCGCCGTCGAAACTCCCGAACAGCCCTCCGGCCCAGGAGGCGCAGAATATAAGGGAATCATAGCCGGTTATATCATAAATCGAAGATTGTGGGCCGTAGGAGCCGGGAATCATTAAGGTGTCCCACGTCAGGCCCTTATCATCAGAATAGGCAAGTCCGTCGGCATAAAGGTAAGTCGTTCCGCCGACATCGATGGTATGATTCGGGGCCACCCAAAGGCGGCCATGAAGAGTATCGGAATATATGGCGGACATATCCTCCGAAACCAGGCCGTTTTGTTTGTTGAAATATTTCCACGTATTGCCGCCATCCTCGGTATAACTCACCCCTTTCCCGGTCGCGAGCCAGATGGCCCCCTTGTGCGTGATAATATCGATAACGGTGTTATTGGAAAGGCCTTCGAGCGGCTGGTCATAGGTTTTCATTAAAGCCGCCGATAGGGTGAGCGGCAGGGCCAAATAAAGCAGAACAATCAGAAACTTTTTCACTAAATCCTTCTCCAAAAAAAATGGCCGCAGACTTCAAGAAAAAAGCACGGCCGGGTCGTTATTATAGCTCATCTACTCAGATATGGTTTAATTAATTTCTTTTTATCAATATTCGCTAAGCGGCACCTCCAATTTGTGAAAGATAATTTATTAATCCCCAATGTCAAGAATAATAAAAGTGTTTTCCGGACGGGAAATGATTTGACAAATTCCCTTAGGCCTTATTTCTTTATATCAAATACTAATCTGAGGAATAGAATTATGCGGAAAACAGTCCCCGTCGCCATAATAATCATTGTTGCCATAATAGCCTCCCTTTTGCCGGGATGCGATGAACTGGTGACCAAGGAAAATTATATATATGACACGACCACTCTGATAATAAATGACAGTTCCTGTGTCGAGGCCTGTCACTCCGATCAAAGCAATAATATGAGCGTGGCTCTCCGGCAATGGCAAAATTCGCCCCATTCTTCAGATTCGCTGGCCGATTATACGTCCAACGGCCAAAATACCCGCGCCTGCGGACCGCAATGTCACAGTACCGAGGGTTTTGTTCACTCCCTTTCGGCGACCCCCGATACGGTATCCTATCCGACTGAAATCGGCTGTTTTGCCTGCCACTCCCCTCATACAACCTGGGATTTTTCATTGCGGGATACTTCGAAAGTTTTGCTTGTTACAAGCCAATACTATAATTTTAAGCATTCCAACCTTTGCGCCCGCTGTCACCGTAATTCGGCCAATCCGAATTCTATTGTAACCGCCCCGAGAAATATTGATGCCGGTTGGGGCCCGCATGCGTCGGTGCAAGCCGATATGCTGGCCGGGGTAGGAGGTTACCTATTCCCCGATTCCGTCTATGGCAGCTCCGCGCATACCAGCGATGAAAGCAGCGGCTGCTTGACATGTCATATGACTCGAGCGGATGGTTTCATTCTGGGTGGTCACACTTTCCGATTGAGGGACGGTATCACCATGCTGGTATCCGGATGCAATCAAACCGGTTGTCATGCCTCCAATCCCGTAAACAACTTTTTCTTTGTTGATTCGCTTCAGAGAGTCTATATTGCCACCCTCGATAGTCTTAAAGAGGAATTAATAGCGGCCAATCTTCTGAGCACATCGGGAAATGCGATACCACGGATGGTCACCACCATTGATTCTGTCGGCGCCCTTTATAATTATCTATTCGTCCGCAACGATCAGAGCGGCGGCGTGCATAATACCAAATACGGCCTGGCGCTTCTGCAGCAGTCTCTTTACTCTCTGCGTCCCCCGATAAAATAGAGATTTAGAAAATAAAAAAACCGCCCGAACGGGCGGTTTTTTTCATATGCGTTTTTATTTTACTTAACGCTCTGGAATTTAGCTGTCAACGCCGGAACTATTTCAAATAGATCACCGACTATTCCAAAGGAGGCAATATTAAATATCGGGGCATCTTTATCCCTATTGATGGCTACGATGGTTTTGGACGATTGCATTCCAACCAGATGCTGAATGGCGCCGGAAATGCCGACTGCAATATATAATTTGGGATTGACCGTTTTGCCGGTTTGACCGATCTGATGCGAATAAGCAATCCAACCGGCATCAACAATGGCTCGTGACGCCCCGAAGGCCGCCCCCAAAGAATCGGCCAATTCCTTAACCAGGGGAAGGTTTTCCGGGCCCCGGACACCGCGTCCGGCGGTGACAATTGTATCGGCTTCGGTCAGGCTTATGGATTGCCCCGATTCAGCGATCATTTCTTTCACCATCCCCTTTCCCGTGAAAAGAGACGGCTCAATGGATTCCTTGATGACTTCACCGGGGCCGTCTTTTGATTCCTCGTAGACCTTGGGACGAATAGTGGCGAAAAAGATTCGGTTTTCGGCATTGGTCAGATCAACCAAGACATTCCCTCCATATGAAGGGCGCGTTATGACAATTTTGCCTTCTTCAGATTTTAGATCGGTGATATCGGACGCCATAGCGCCGGTGTTGAGGGCCGCCAACCGGGCAAAAAGTGCTTTGCCGTAAAAGGTGGCCGGTCCGAGAACCAGTTGGGGCTGATATTTTTTAATAACCGCTGAAATAACCTTGGCATAAATATCATCGGAATAAAATTTCAGGGCCGGGTTGGAAATCGCCAGAACTTTGCCGCCGCCGCGAGCGGCCAATTCGGCGGCCATTCCCTCCGCCGACTCGGCCAAACAGACGGTCATTATTGTCCCCCCGGATTTTTTTGCGGCGGCTATCAATTCATAACTGACATTGGCCAATTTGCCGTTTTTTTGTTCGGCAACGATAAGAACATTCAAATTCATATTTCCAATCCTTCCAAGCTTTCGGCCTGTCGACGAACCTTGCCAATCACATCAGCCAAGGGGATATTGTATCGCCGAGCGGCTTCGGCGCAATCGTCGAATTCAGGCTGAATCTTTATATCATTTTTGAGTTGCAACAATTTCACTCGTATCGGGCCGAATTCCGTTTCAATCGTTTTAATTCGGCGTTCCAGAATCAATCTTTCCTCACTTCGAAAGCGGATTCCCGCCGTCGAAGTTTCCCGGAATATAATATCACCAATTTTCTCAACCAATTCCTTTTTGCACAATACGGTCAGAAGGGAACCGGGGCGGCTTTTTTTCATAATGACCGGCGCAATAAAAACCTCGTTGGCGCCGATGCCATATAACTCACTCAGAAGATGTTCGAAGATTTGGGGATTCATATCATCGATATTTGTCTCCAAAATTTCTATAACGTCTTGCTTTTTGTAATCCGATTCAATACTATCGCCCAAAATCAATCTCAGAAGATTGGGGCAATCGGCAAAATCCTTACTACCCGCCCCGTATCCGGTCTTCTGCAATTTAAAATCCGGGATTTTTTCGATTCCGCCAAACATCTCGATGAGCGTAACCAAAATAGCTGCCCCCGTCGGCGTAACCCTTTCCCCTTCAATATCAGTCCATTTCACCGGATAATTTTTGAGTATTTCCAATGTCGCCGGAGCCGGCAAAGGTAGCGGGCCATGGGCGGCATTGATAATGCCCTTTCCCATTGGCAGGACTGTCCCATAAATCCTATCCGGGGCAAAATAATCGACACCTATGGCGCTTCCGACAATATCAACAATGGCGTCGACACCACCGACTTCATGAAAGTGAATTTTTTCAGGAGAAGTATTGTGAACTTTGGCTTCAGCCTCGGCTAACCTTCGGAAGGCACTTCTGGAAATATTTTTGACTCGTTCCGTTAATGGGGACCGATCGATTATATCAAGAATCTCCTTTAGGTGGCGATGGACCTTTTCATCTTCCACTATGACTTCGAATTTAGTCCCGGATATGCCATGTTTGGCCTCGATATAACTTCTTACGGAATAGTTGCTTATATCAAGCGCCTGAAGTTGCTCCTCAAGATGAGCGAAGGGCAGACCTAAATTAAGCAAGGCGCCTATTGTCATGTCGCCGGAAATACCGGAGAAGCAATCGAACAAGAGGTATTTCATAATTTTTTCTCTTGTCCGATAAGCCTGGCGATTTTGGCCGCCGCCATACCGGCGCCGAAACCATTATCTATATTGACAACCGTCACTCCGGAGGCACAAGAATTAAGCATTGCCAATAGGGCCGCAATTCCTCCAAAAGAAGCTCCATATCCGACAGAAGTCGGGACCGCGATGACCGGCTTATCAACCAGTCCGCCGATGACCGACGGCAATGCTCCCTCCATCCCGGCCACGACAATAATTACTGCGGCTTTTTCCAGGAGTTCTTTACCTTCAAATAGGCGATGGATTCCAGCCACCCCGACATCATATAGCCTTTCCACCGGGCAACCCAGGATCCAGGCGGTCAGCGCCGCTTCTTCGGCCACCGGGATATCCGATGTTCCGGCCGAACAGACGAGGATTAAAGCATTAGTATGCAGGTCCGGTTTCAGTTTCTTGCCGCTTAAAATCAGCGCGAGGCGGGCGTCAGCGAAATATTGAATACCGCGCAACTGCTTTTTTATTAAGCGGAAACGGCTTTCTTCGAGTCTGCTGATCAGCACATGGCATTTCGATTCCGCAATTCGCCGCGCGATTTTTACAATTTGATCATTACTTTTTCCCGGGGCATAAATCACTTCCGGGTGATACTGACGAAGCGCGCGATGATGATCAATCCGCGCGAACTTCAAATTCTCAATAGGATAATTCTTCAGCTTGTCTAAAGCCGAGGCCACCGATATTTCCCCGGATTTAATTTTATTCAATATGTCAAGAAGGGCCGATTTATCCATTGGCTGAAACCTGCAAATCAAGATACTGGGAGAATAGGCCGCATATATCGCTGTAGGAATTTACCCGGTTTAGCTGGGAACGCAATTCGGCACCGCCGAGGAATCCTTTTGTATACCAGGACAGATGCTTACGCATTCTTATCGTTCCGCTGGTTTCGCCGAATTGCTCTATCATAAGTCGGGCATGTTCCAGTGCCATTAACGATTTTTCTTTGGGATTGAAATCGGGCCGAATTTCGCCATTTTTCAAATAATCTTTTATTTGCGTAAAGATGTAAGGACTGGCCATGGCGGCGCGACCAATCATTACCGCATCGCATCCGGTCTGCTGAAGCATCGCTTCCGCATCGAAGGGGGATCGGATATCGCCATTTCCAATTACGGGAATAGAGACGGCTTTTTTCAGAGCGGTAATTTTGGACCAGTCCGATTTACCCGAAAGCCCGGCGGAACGGCTCCGAGGATGCAGGGTAATGGCCGCCACCCCCGATGCTTGGGCCAATTGAGCTATTTCCAGGTATGTATCTTCTTCGGAGGCCCAGCCGGTTCGCATTTTTATGGTTATCGGGACTTTGGAAATTTCGACCGTGGCATGCATTATTTCATTGACCAGATTGAAATCTTTCAATAAAGCCGCCCCTCCGTTTTTCTTGACGACTTTTTTGACGGGACAACCCAGGTTCAGATCTATTAAATCGGCGCCCAATTCAACGGCTTTTTTCGCCGCTTTGGCGACATTTTCCGGAAATGACCCAAATAATTGCACCCCAATAGGATGCTCGTCCGCACCAATATCCACCATGCTAAGAGTACGGCGCTGATTCTGGATGATAGCTTCGGAAGAGATCATTTCGGTATAGCAGAAATCGGCTCCGAATTTCCGTGCCAGTAACCGGAAGGGGCGATTGGAAATACCGGCCAGGGGGGCCAAAAACAGAATGCCGTCTATGTTCAAGTTTCCTATGAGCATGCCGACAATATAATTAAGCCGGGTTTTGATAGCAACAAAGCATGACGGAATTTGGCTATATTTTGCGGAAAATGAAAATATTCAATTTATATTAGTAAGGCGGTTTTGAAAGGAGCCCCGTATGCCTGAAATAATTGTTAAATACGAGGATAAGGTAATCGAACGGGTGGTATCGGAAAAAAAGCGGCTCTCCATCGGGCGCACCAGCGACAATGACATTGTTTTGGAAAATCGGGGAGTCTCCCGCAAGCATGCCCAGATTGAGTTCAATGATAATGCGGCCGTAATTATCGATAATGAATCCCTCAATGGGACCTTCGTCAACAACCGTAAAATTACTGAAGAAATTTTGCATAATGAAGACACGGTGACAATCGGGAAATACTCCTTGATTTATCATACCGAAGTTTCAAAACAGGATGCGCCCGGAAATCTTGACGGCACCATGGTTCTCAAAACCAAGAAACAAAAAGACATGGTCGAACAAGACAAACTGGAACGGGAGATTGTGCGGCGGATGGGCGGTTCGGTCCTTTTGGGAGAGGAAAATTCCGATTTTTCGGAGTATCGTATCGATAATAATGTCACTACCATCGGCAAAGCCAAGTTTGTTCATGTTCACGCCCGCGGATTCCTGCTGTCCGGAATTCAGGCCAAAATCGTCAAGGAACAGGAGCAGTTTACGCTCGTGAATCTTGGCCGCAAAGGGAAAATCAAAGTCAACGGAGAAGAAGTCAACCGGCAAAACCTAAAGAATGGAGATATAATTCAAGTCGGGAAATCCATCTTCCGGTTTGTAGAGGGACAAAAATAGGAATGAAAATCGCCCTGATATCGGACGTTCATGGGAATCTGGAAGCGCTGGAAAAAGTGCTTAGAGATATAGAAAAAGAAGGCGCGGAGAAAATACATTTTCTCGGCGACGCGGTCGGCTACGGCTGTGACCCGGATGAATGCGTGCAGCTGATTAAATCCCACTGCGAGATCAAATTAATGGGTAATCACGATTATGCCGCCATGGGTTTGGAATCGATTGAGAGTTTCAATCAATTGGCCCAGACCTCAATCGGCTGGACACAGGAGAAGATCAGCAAAAAAACCATGAGTACATTGGCCGATTTGGAGTTGGATGCCGATTTTCTGGATTTTCATCTGGTTCACGCGTCGCCCTCGGACCCAATCGCCTGGCAATATTTGCTGAACGTGTCCCAGGCCGGCCCGGAATTTGACCATTTCAACGGTTCCATATGCTTTGTCGGACATTCTCATTTGCCGACCATTTTCACGCAGGATAATGAGGGCGCGGTAATGAAATCGATTAAGGATTCCTGGGAATGCGCTCCCGATCGCAAATATATTATTAATATCGGTTCCGTGGGACAGCCCCGGGATAACGACCCTCGCGCCTGCTATCTCATCGCTGATATCGACGCCCGACGCATGACTTATCGCCGGGTGGAATATGACATCAAGAGGACGCAGGAAAAAATGAAAAAAGCCAAAATGCCGGATTTCTTGATTGAAAGACTGGCGGCCGGATTATAGCGCAGGCAAAATATGTTGAACAAGTATTCATCATACATACTCTGCCTTCTGATATCAATTCTGGTGGTGGCGCTGTACATAAATGACTTTGCGCCGCTGGTGCGCCTGGAATGGAAAATCCAGGATATTTTATACTCATTCAGGGGCAAAACGAATTATTCATCAGACATTGTTCTGGTCAATATTGACGATAAGACCCTCAGTCAATACGGCCGCTGGCCCTGGCACCGGGATAAAATCGGCGATCTCCTGGCCGCGGTCGGCTCCGGACAACCAAAGACGGTGCTACTGGATATTTTATTCGACCAAAATGTGAACGAAGATACGCTCGGATACACGAAGATTCTGGCCGGGCAGATGTCGTGGATGAAAAATGTCGTTCTTCCGTACGAAATAATCCGCGGCGATTTTCGAAGCAGTCGCCTTTCCTCTCCGAAATACCTTTATAATTCATCGGTTCCGGTCAATAACGATTTGGGAATCCTTGAAGAAAATTCCGCTCTATTAACGCAGAAAGTATTCCTTCCCCCCGATGAATTGTGTCAATATGCGGCGGGGCTGGGCTTTAAATACAGCATTTTTGACACCGATCGCAAAATCCGCTGGGAACCGCTGGTTTCCTATTATGAGGGGTACTACTACCCTTCCGCGGCGCTCTTGGCCTCCGCCGGATATCTTGGCTTTAATTCCTCTGCGATTAATGTCTATGGCGGTAAATATATCAGAATCGGTTCCCGGCAAATTCCGACCAACAATCAGGGGCAGCTGTTTTTGAATTACAATAAACCGGGTGCTTCATTCGCACAGATTTCAGCCGCCGATATATTAAATGACAAATCGTCGCCGGCTGCTTTCAAAGATAAACTCGTGATTGTTTCGGTTACGGCCGATCAGGTGGCCGATTTCTTTCCGACGCCGGTCTCAAGCAATCTGAGCGAGACTGAAAAAACCGCCAATGTCATTGAAAATATCGTTCATAATAACTACATGAAGAGAATGGATTCCTCGCCCGGGACCGATTTGCTGATCCTTTTTCTCCTGGGCGGGGCCTTTGCATTTGTGTTGCCGCGCGTGTCATTACTTTATCGAATGGTGATACTGGTAATCGTGCTGTTTCTTCTGGCCAATCTCAATTTCATCCTTTTTAATTCATTCAAAATATTAATGCGGTCGTTGTATATCGGGCTGGAAGTCTTCCTGCTGGTGCTGGCCAGTCCCATTTTGGATGAAGATTTGCTGAACCGATTCGCCTTTGGGAAGAAACCGGAACCGGCCAAAGCCAAGATTAAGAGGACTCCACTGACATCAGCCGGGATCCCGGATAGAGCTTCCGAGAATCGTCCGCAACGGGGACTGGGGCAGGAAAAAGTCTCCACCGCGATTGTGGAGAATCAGGGCGTTATGAATTCCAATGAGACATCGAGCCGAACCGCGGCCGGGACAATCGGCGGAATGACCACTCCGGCCGAAACCGTGAAAACGAATAAACCGCCTATCATAGAGGAAATAAGTCCTCTGGCGGAGCCGGCGACCGAAGCGTCTCCAGGCCCAAAAAAAGAGGAACTAAGAAAAGAAGAAGAATATGATTTCGATCGGGACAATTATGTTCCGCCGAGCACACCCGGCAAGGGATTTGACCCGCAATCAATAAAAAATCTCGGGCGCTATCGGATTGTAGAGGAAATAGGCAAAGGAGCCATGGGGACGGTTTATAAAGGGGTTGATCCGGCCATCAACCGCTATGTGGCGCTCAAGACTATCCGCCTTGATTTTGTACATGATCCGGAGGAGCTGGAGGAGTTGAAAGAACGGCTGTTCCGGGAAGCACGCGCCGCCGGCAAATTGTCTCATCCCAATATCGTGACAATTTATGATGTCGGTAATGAGGGAATGCTCCAGTATATCGCTATGGAATATTTGCAGGGTCAGACCCTGGAAGATATGATTCGCCGCAAAGTCAAATTCAATTATCGCATAATAGCGCAAATTATTTCTCAGGTATGCCTGGCGCTGGATTACGCGCACAGCCAGGGAATCGTGCATCGAGATATAAAGCCGGCCAATATAATGGTCCTGAACGATTACACGGTCAGAGTAATGGATTTTGGGATTGCCCGGGTCGATTCCTCGTCGATGACCCGCACCGGGGTGGCTATGGGAACCCCCAACTATATCTCTCCGGAGCAGCTACAGGGGAAGCCGGTGGATCATCGCACCGACATATTCAGTCTGGGTGTAATGATGTATGAAATGTTGGTGCACAGGCGTCCCTTCAGAGGCGAGAATTTAACGACCCTAATTTATAATATCGTCAATGCCGAACCGGAGCCGCCCTCGGCCGTTGATAAGGCCGTGCCGCTGCTTTTCGACCGCGTGGTGATGAAAGCCCTTCGGAAAAATCCTGAGGAAAGGTACCAAAAGGCCGGTGAAGTCGCTCTGGCTCTGGCGGATTTCATCGAGACTTTTTCGCCCAAGCGTTCAATCTCGGTCTGATAGAAAATTCGATTTTACTCTTTGTCGGGATTAATAATATCTTCGGCAAGCGAAAGCGCCACTCCTGAAAGCATCACTTCCACTCCCAACTTGGTGAAGTCACTGGATATCAAATGCCGATCCAAGGCGGCATAAAGGGAACAAGAGGCTCCTTTTTCCACCACCAGCCCGGAGAGATAATTGCCGGTTTCGGCGACAAAGGTAACTTCACCCAGCTCTTCCGAGATGACATATCCGGTGCAATTATGAAGTTGCAGGTGCGACGTGCCGGTATAGATAACTATTAACATACCTCGGGTTCGTCCCAGCAAGACTTCCGGATATATCTCCAGAATAAGAACCCTTTTTTCGGCGCGATTGGAAATTTTAAGACGGAAATGGTCCTTTTCCTGAACTATTTTTTCGGAGCCGAGGACGGCGGCCACTTTGCGAACATCATCTTCAGTAAATTTGACCATTCTATTTATGGGAGTCCGGTTTCTTCTTATCCGAATCGTTTATATTTGTCTTGACTTCATCCTCGGTATCTTTGAGGGCGCGCTTAAATTCCCGTATCCCTTTTCCCAATCCCTGCGCGATATCCGGGATTCGCTTGGCGCCAAAAAGCAACAGCACCACCAGGAATATTAATATCAGCTCCTGCCATCCTAACATAAATTCGTCTCCTTAAGAAAATCGACCTAAATATACCACCATCGGAAATATATTATAACCATTAGAACCGTCAATACCGACATAAAGTTTATCTTAAACATTATTCCGACGGTAAAGGCCAGGGAATACAACTCGACATGGGCGGTTTCGAACCCGATTTGAATCGACTTGGAAAAAAGGGTTTTGGCCGCCCCCGGAGGCAGAAAGGAGCCGATTAAATCGCCCACAAATCCGCCGATAATCGCGCCCAGAAGCAGCGCGACAATGATAAATGTTACTTCACGCCCTTTCAAATTTCACACCCTGCTTATAAAATTTCTTCACCGACTCAAACAATTTCATTCCATCCGAGGAACCCAGGATATCTTCAACGGCCCGCTCCGGATGCGGCATCATCCCGATGACATTCCCCGATTCGTTGCAAACACCGGCAATATTATCTATTGAACCGTTGGGATTACCGGCCTCGGTAATACGACCGTCTTTATCGCAATAACGAAAAAGTATCTGCTGGTTCTTTTTTAGTATCTCAATATCGGCCTGAAAATTATAATAGTTGCCGTCCTTGTGAGCAATGGGAATTTTCAGGACGTCGCCGACGGCACAATCAAGCGTAAAAGGATTATCATTCTTCTCGACCCGGATATAGATATATTTACAGGCAAATCGCAAATGTTCGTTGCGCATCAGGGCCCCCGGAAGAAGGCCGGACTCCACCAAAACTTGAAACCCGTTGCAGATCCCGATAACCAGTCCCCCCTCGTGCGCGAATTTAATGACAGATTTCATAATCGGAGAGAAACGAGCGATCGCGCCGGAGCGAAGATAATCGCCGTATGAAAAGCCGCCCGGCAAAATAATGACATCGGAGTTCATTAAATCGGCCGATTGGTGCCAGAGAAAAACAACATCCTCACCGAGCGTCTTAATCGCGGAGTACGCATCATAGTCGCAGTTGGAGCCCGGGAACGTAACCACTCCGAATCTCATTTCTCGTACTCCACTGTAAATTTCTCAATGACCGGATTGGCCAGCAGCTTGCGGCAGATATCCTGAATCTGCTCTTCGACCTTGCCGCCGTCTCCGGAGACCTCCAATTCGAAAAATTTCCCGGAGCGCACCGATGATACGGCATCATATCCCATATTCAGAATGGCGCGCTGGATGGTTATTCCCTGGGGATCCAAGACACCGTCTTTGAGTCTGATATAGACGATCGCTTTTTTATTCATCTTCCGCTTTCTCCAACTCCTCCCGACTCCCGGCCTGGCGTTTCCTGACATATCCGACACCAAGATAGAAAAATCGGTATGCTTCGCGAACAAGGCCAATTATAATATATGAGGCGAAAATTGGGAACAATAAAAGTCTGGGCTTCCAAAGCACTAACAAAGCGGCAATAAAAACCAACATTAATTTGGTCCGATTCCGTCGGGTATTGAAGTGGTCCGGCATGGCATCATATTCAATTTGCGTAACCATCAATGCTGAAAATAGGATAACCATAGAAACCAGATATTCGCTATATTCCAATTTTCCCCAAATCTGATCGCAGAAAATTACATAGGAAACCAGGGTGAGAGCGGCACCGGGAACCGGTAACCCCATAAATTCTTTCTTTTCATCGGTTTGCGCCAATAAATTAAAGCGCGCCAGACGATAGGCGGATGCCATTATATAGACTATGCTTATTATCCAGCCCCATTTCCCCATGGAATGGAGTTTCACGATATACATAATAACGGCCGGGGCGACCCCGAACGACAGAAAATCGGCCAGAGAATCCAATTCCACGCCGAATCGAGATGAGGATCCCGAAAGGCGGGCCACTTTGCCGTCAAGGCCATCCAGGAACGCCGCCAGAATAATCAACCAGCAAGCCGTGGTAATTTCTCCTTCGAAGGCCGAAAGGAGGGCCAAAAAGCCGCAAACCACATTGCCCATTGTAAATGTGCCTGGGAAAATCCCCCGGAAATTGCCGACTTCCATTAAATGGCTCCTGCCACAGGTTTAATCCGACCGATAATTGCCTCTCCACCTTTTACTTTATCGCCTTTTTTAACCAAAACCTCGACATTTTCGGGGAGAAACAATTCCGCCCGGGAGCCGAAATGAATTAATCCAAATATCTCCCCGGCTTTTACGTCCTGTTCACTTTTTAAGTCGCAGACAATCCGACGAGCCAGAATACCGGCAATCTGCTTAAAAATCAATTTCCCCGATTTGAAAGAAAGCCCAATTTCAGTCTGTTCGTTTTTTTCGGAAGCCTTGTCTTCAAATGCGGCGAAAAATTCTCCCGGATTGTATCGGGCGTATTCAATCTGCCCTGCAATCGGCACGCGATTGATATGCACATCGAAAACCGATAGAAATATGGCCACTTTCTTTCCCCGGCCGCCGATAAATTCATTTTCAATATCCTGGACGGAGAGGACAGTACCGTCGGCGATTGATAAAATCAAGTCATTCTGCGTCGGAATTTTCCGTGAGGGATTGCGATAAAAAAAAGTAAGAAACAACGTCAGTATGGCTAAAAGCAGAGCGATAATCAAAAAAGTGAAAGAATCCTTGCGGGCCGCCAATAAAGCCAGAGCAACGGTCAGAATCAAGCCGCTTACGATAAATTTCAAACCGTCGGCGACAATCATTGTCCGAACACCCGCTTGAATATTTTCCCGACATTTTTGAAATAATACCCAAGATCAAAGCATTCGTCGATTTCAGCATCGGTCATGTACTGCTTGATATCCCGATCCTTTTTGATTAATTCGTGAAATCCCCGGGACGATTCATAGGCTTTCATC
>CALMKK010000268.1 GCA_937867135.1 uncultured candidate division Zixibacteria bacterium | reverse complement strand
ACGGTGCTGTTGTCTCCGGCTTGCTCCAGTTTTGACATGTTCGATAATTTCGAGCAGCGGGGTGAAATATTCAAGAAATTGGTGGCGTCGTTGCATGAAAGCGGAAACGGCGTTCAAACGGCGGGGACGAAATAGACAATGGACAAGAAATTGCTATATTGTGCGCTCGGATTGGTCATTATCGGGATGGTGATGGTCTATTCGGCGTCGTCGATTATGGCCGACGCCCGGTTCGGATCGCATTTGTATTTTTTGCAAAGGCAGTTAATCTGGCTGGTCCTGGCGCTTGCGATTGCCTGGGCGGTGATTAAAATCGATCTCAAGCGTTTTTCGGTCTATTCGGTTCCGCTGCTGTTCATAACATTCTTGCTGTTGACGGCGGTCTTCGTGATGCCGGCCCGTAACGGCGCCCACCGCTGGCTGTTTCTCGGGCCGCTGACCATACAACCGTCGGAAGTTTTCCGGATGGTGGTGATCTACTATCTGGCTTTTTCATTATCACAGAAGAAGCGAAATATAGAGGATTGGCGGCAGGTGGTCATTCCTTATGCGCCGCTTTTGGGCGCGGGATTAATTCTGATTATTCTGGAACCGAGTCTCGGTTCGGCGATGACCATAACCGCCACAATCCTTATAATATTTTTCCTGGCAGGAGTAAGATTGTATCATCTCGGCGCATTAATTATCCCGCTGGCGACACTGGCATCGTTTATGGTTTTTGTGCTGGGCTACAAGAAGGCGCGGGTCATTGATTATTTAGCGGCGATCGAAAACCCTCTGGCGGGGAGTTATCAGGTGAAGCAGGCGGTACTGACGCTCGGAGCGGGGGGAGTATTTGGAACGGGGCTGGGGAACGGGCGGCAGAAACTATTTTTCCTGCCGTATCCTCATACCGATTTCATTTTCGCCTCCATCGGAGAGGAACTCGGTTTGGTCGGTCTGGCGGCAATATTATTGCTGTTTTACATAATATTATGGCGGGGTGTCAAAATTGCGATGTATCAACCGGATCGTTTCGGGTATTTGCTGGCGATGGGAATGACGGTTTCGCTATTGGTTTCGGTGGTTCTGAATATCGGCGTCGTGACGTCAATTCTGCCGACCACCGGGATTCCTTTGCCATTTCTTTCCTACGGCGGTTCGGCCTTGTTGATTTCGATTATTTCGGTCGCGATTCTGCTTAATCTTTCCCGACGGCAGGGGATGGTGGTGCGTGAATAGCGTTAAAATCATATTTGCCGGCGGCGGAACCGGGGGGCATCTCATCCCGGCTCTGGCCATTGCGGACAAGTTAAAGGGCAAATTGGCGCCCGAATATACGGCCGATTTTCTTTTTATCGGGACCAAACGAGGAATTGAGTACCGAATGAGAGACCGTCTGGGATTTCCCCTGGCCTTGATTAATGTCCGGGGAATGATGCGAACTTTAGCCATATCAAATTTGATAGTACCGTTTCTTTTGGTCGGGGCGATTGCAAAATCGATAGCCATAATGGCGCGGTTTCATCCGGCAGTGGTGGTCGGGACCGGCGGTTATGTAATGGGACCGGTGATGATTGCGGCGGTGATGTTGGGCCGGCGGCGAGTCATACAAGAACAGAATTCATATCCGGGAGTGACGACCCGTCAATTGGCGGGGCGGGTTGATAAGGTTTTTCTTGGTTTTGGCGAGGCCAAGAAATATTTGAAGAATGCCGGACATTGTATCGAGACCGGAAACCCGGTGAAAGAAATAATCGGAAAGGTGACTCGCTCGGAAGGGCGGGCCTTTTTCGGAATAAATGATAAATCTAAAGTCATTTTAATATTAGGGGGGAGTCAAGGGGCCTCGGCAATCAACAGAAATATCATCAAGAATTTATCCGGACTTCCGGATGGTTATGAGATCATCTGGCAAACAGGCGAAAGGGATTACAAGGAAGTGGCCGCGCAGGCGGGCGGCAAGGTAACGAGCCGCTCCCTTTTCGCATTTACCGACCGGATAGAGATGGCGTATGCCGCCGCCGATATGGTCATCGCCCGGGCCGGGGCCCTTACTTTAGCCGAAATTACCGCCGCCGGATTGCCGTCAATATTGATACCGTATCCGTACGCGGCTGGAGATCATCAGAGGAAAAACGCCGCTATATTTGTCGAACAGAGGGCGGCGCTTCTATTCGATGACAATCAACTGGGAGAGATCGGCCTTCTGAATGAAACGGTCGGTTTATTTGAAAGCGGCCGCAAAGAAGAAATGGCGAAAGCGGTTTTGACGATACGGAGCCGTCAATCAAGACCGGCGGCTGATCTGATAGCGGAGGAAATTCTTCGACTGATCAACCTTGAGAGGAGCGTTGCTTGAGAACGGGAGTCGCGGTACAACCAAAATTCGAAGGCAAAAAAATGATATTCGGAAAATTCAGGGAGTTGTTTTTCGTCGGTATCGGCGGCGCCGGAATGTCGGGAATAGCCGAGATACTGAGCAATCTGGGGTACAAAGTCAGCGGTTCCGATATGGCACCGAGCGAAATCACCGATTATCTGGAGAAATTGGGAATAAAGTTTTTTGGCGAGCACAAGCGGGGCAATATCGGGACCGCAAATGTGGTGGTGATATCGTCGGCGGTGAGCAATGACAATCCCGAAGTTGTCGAGGCCAGAGAAAAGGGAATTCCGGTCATAAAGCGGGCCGAAATGCTGGGTGAATTGATGCGACTGAAATATTCCGTCGGTATCGCCGGAACCCACGGCAAAACCACGACAACATCGATGACGGGAAAGATACTCATTGAAGCCAAATTGGATCCGACCGTGATTGTCGGCGGGATTGTGGCCGGGACCGGTTCCGGGGCGGCCCTGGGGGCCGGGGAGTACCTGGTGGCGGAAGCGGACGAGTATGACAAGTCGTTTTTGTCGATGTTTCCATCGATGGCGGTAATAACGAATATCGAACCGGATCATCTTGATTGCTATGACGGGATGGAAGATCTGGAAAATTCCTTCTTAACCTATATGAATCGGGTTCCTTTTTACGGAGTGGTGGTTTACGGCGCCGATGATCCGACCCTGCAGAAGTTGCAGAGCCGCATCAGCCGGGCCTCGGTCAGTTTTGGATTCTCGGCGCGGGCCGATTACCGGGCGGTGGATGTTAAATATCGCGAAGGGGGCTCGGAATTTTCGGTTTTCGGGCGGGGCGAAAAGCTGGGCAATATAACCTTGAATGTCCCGGGTCAGCACAATGTTTTAAATGCCTTGGCTTCGGCCGCGGCGGCCATGGAACTGGAGATTCCCTTTGGTACCATAGCCGAGGCGTTGTCTAAATTCCGCACGGTGGGCCGTCGTTTTGAAATTAAGGCGGTTGTGAATGATATTATGGTGGTCGATGACTACGCGCATCATCCGACGGAAGTCGGAGTCACTCTGAAAACAGCCAAGGAATCGTACAAGAGACGCGTAATAGCGATCTTTCAGCCGCATCTATTCAGCCGCACGAAGCAGTTTTATAAGGAATTTGCGGAGGTTTTGCATGAGGCCGACGTGGCTTTTCTGGCCGACATTTACCCGGCTCGGGAAAAACCGATGGCGGGAGTGACGTCGGAATTGATTCTCAATTATGCCAGAGAAAAGGGATTCGAGAATATCCATTATATCGGACCGAAAGAGCAGGCGGTTGAAGAAGTGCTGAAAATCGCCCGCCGAGGAGACATGATAATAACGATTGGCGCGGGGAGCATTACCCGCATAAATCCGGAGATTGTGAGAGGGATAGAAGGCAAATGATTTTGCGAATGCGCTGGCCATTTTTTGCAATGGCGGTACTGCTTCTGCTTTTGGGCGGAGGCGGAGCCGCGGCCTATTATACCGGCTTTTTCAACTTTCATAAGATAACGGTTGTGCCCGAGAAATATGCCGATCAGGCGGCCAATCTTGGCTCCGAACTGGGCCGAAATATCTTTACGGTACCGTTCGATGAGGCGTTGGTCTATTTCATTTCGGATCAAATGGTACAGAGCGCCCGCCTGGACTACGAACTGCCGGATGCCGTTTCAATAAAAATAGAGGAAGCACAACCGCTGGCGCTGATGATCGCACGGGATGGACAGTCGATATTTGCGCTGGACGAACGCGGCCGGATTATACCGCGCGAGCAATCGTCGGGGGCCTACCGACTGCCGATTATAACCGGCTTAAAGGACTGCTCGCTGTATCGGATTCCCGATGATAAAAAACTACGTTTGATTATTCCGCAACTGCTGCGGATCAGAGACGATCATGATGATTTTTATAGATCGATTTCATCGATTGATCTGTCGTCCCCCGATTCAGTGAAGGTTCAGATGGACGGGATGTCTTTTCAGCTAATCATGTATGCCGGGGATATGTATGAGAGTATCAAGCGGCTAAGACAATTTTTGCTTGATATCAATCCGGATTTGAAAGATGTAGTGTCGCTCGATATGCGGTCGGAAAAACAGATCATTGCCATGAGAAAGAAATGTCAGAAACAAGGTTAATTGCCGGAATCGACATCGGCACGACGAAAATACGGGCCCTCATCGCGGAGAGTGATGATAAAGGACTGCCGGTCTTTCTCGGTTATGGTTCGGTACCGGCGCAGGGGCTTCGGCGCGGCGTCATCGTGAATATGGAAAAGACAATTCAAGCGGTCTCGAAGGCGGTGGAAGACGCCGAGTTGATGGCCGCGGTGCATATCGATTCGGCCGTGGCGGGAATCGCCGGTGACCATATCAAATCGATAAACAGTCAAGGAGTCATTGCGGTCGGCAGGTCCGATAACGAAATTACGGAAGCGGATGTTAAGAAGGCGATCGATGCGGCCAGCGCGGTGGCGATTCCGGCCGATCGAGAGATTATCCATGTCTTGCCGCAGCAGTTTTCCATCGACGAACAATCGGGCATCAAAAATCCGGTGGGAATGACCGGCGTGCGGCTGGAAGTCGAAGTACATATTGTTACGGCGGCCGTAACATCGGCGAAAAATATCTACCGCTCACTGGAGCGGTGCGAAATAAATATCGATCATTTGGTCCTGCAATCGCTGGCGGCATCCTATGCCACGATCAGCAATGAAGAGCAGGATCTGGGGATAGTATTGCTCGATATCGGGGGCGATTTGACGGATATCGCGGTTTTCTTCGACGGTTCGATTCGCCATTCCGGGGTGGTGCCGTTGGGAAGCAAAAATGTCACCAATGATATAGCGATCGGACTGCGCACCTCCGTGGAGCAAGCCGAGCAGTTGAAAATGGTTCACGGTTCGGCGTTGACTTCGACCGTTGATCCGGATGATATGATGGATGTGGCAGGGATGGCCGGAAGAGCGTCGCGAAATATCTCCCGGAATGTCCTGGCATCGATAATAGAACCGCGGATGGAGGAGATTTTGTCGCTGGCGGCAAGGGAGATAAAAAAAGCCAATCCTCCCGATTCTCTGGCGGCGGGTGTGATTATTACCGGCGGAGGCGCGCTTTTACCCGGCGTGGTGGAATTGACCGAACAAATTCTTGATATCCCGGCCAAACTGGGAGTCCCGACCGGCATTGAGGGATTGCCCGAAAATTTCAGTAATCCGGAACTGGCCACCGCCATCGGGCTGGTCAATTACGGATTTCGTCATGGGACCGGAAGACAAAAGGCGCGAAAAGGAATTCGGGGATTATTTAAAAAAATGGAAAATTGGTTTTCAGGGAATTTTTAATAAGCATGGAGGAGTGACCGATGAGTGAAGAGAGATTGAAATTCGATTTTGACGATGAAATCAGCCGCTTTGCCAAAATTAAAGTTGTCGGTGTAGGCGGGGCCGGCGGGAATGCTATCAATCGAATGATTGAAGCGGGATTATCGGGCGTTGAGTTTATAGCCATTAATACCGACGCTCAAGTATTGGAGAGCAATTTGGCACCCAAGAAAGTGCAAATCGGCAAAAGGCTGACCAAGGGATTGGGCGCCGGAGCCAATCCGGAAATCGGGAGGAAAGCGGTCGAAGAGGACCATGATGAGGTTCTGGCGGCCTTGGCCGGAGCGGACATGGTCTTTGTGACGGCCGGCATGGGAGGAGGGACGGGAACAGGCGCCGGCCCGGTCGTGGCGGAAATCGCCAAGAATCAGGGCGCGCTGACGGTGGCCGTGGTCACCCGACCGTTCAAATGCGAAGGGCAGAAACGTCAGTCCAAAGCCGAAAGCGGCTTGCGGGAACTGAAAGAAAAAGCCGACACGCTGATTGCCATTCCGAATGAGAGGTTATTGGCGATTGTTGAGAAGAATACCAGACTGACACAGGCTTTTTCGATGGCCGATGAAATTCTGCACCAGGCGACCAAGGGAATTTCCGAATTAATCACGACGCCGGGACTGATCAATGTTGACTTTGCCGATGTGAGAACGGTAATGCAGGAGAAGGGTGGGGCGCTGATGGGGACCGGTTTCGGAAGCGGGGAAGATCGCGCCGAGACGGCGGCCAAGCAGGCGATATCATCGCCGCTTTTGGAAGAAATTTCCATTTCCGGCGCCAAGGGAGTCCTGATTAATATCACCGGCGGCGAAGATATGACATTGTTCGATGTCAATACGGCCACGTCAATTATTTATCAAGCGGCCGGCACCGAAGCGAATGTAATAGTCGGAACAGCCATTGATTCGTCACTAAAAGAGCAGATGCGAATTACGGTCATTGCTACCGGCTTTAACGGCTTGGTCGAGGCCACGGTTATAGGGGATCAAAAGGAGAAAGAAATTATTGTCAATTCGGCGCCGGCGAAAGTAATGTCGCTGTTTCCCGAACCGAATGCTTTTCCGCTCAGAAAAGCGGTCGGAATGACAAGTGTCGTGAGTAGCAGCGGAAATGGGAATGGAAACGGCAACGGCAACGGCGGACGAATGCGTATGCCGACTTTTGAAGATGAGGACCGGACCATTCCGGCATATATAAGGAGACTTGACGAGTAATAAAATTTAAGCCCACTCGGTTCCTCCACACCAAAACCGCCGGTCACGTTACCCGATCGGCGGTTACTATTTTATCCAATAAAATATGGGATCTGCCCCATAATGGCGCGCTCCAAGATAGGAATCCGAGGCGTTAAGTAATTATACAGCCGGAAGTTATAATATCTGCTCGGGCGGTATTATATTTGCGCCGAAGGATATAGGCCAGTCGACCCCATGACCAAAAAAGGGAGGTAGAAATGAACCTTGGCCTGAATCAGAATATTTCAGATTTAAGAATCATCGGCAATATTGATTTATTCACGGCCGCATTAAACAAGACGACGGCAAAATTGTCTTCCGGATTCAGGATAAATTCCGCGGCCGATGACCCGGCGGGATTGGTCATCTCCGAAGTGATGCGGGCCCGCATTGCGGGACTTAATCAGGAGATTGAGAATACATCCATTTCTATGAATAAGTACGAAACAGGCGGTTCCGCACTAATGCAATTGCGAAGCAATTTGACCGAAATGCGCTCGCTGGCGGTAGGGGCCGCCGATGACGGTGTTATCGATCAGAGCATGCGTGATGCGTATCAGGCCGAGGCCGACAATCTGGCGGTAAACTATAACAGGATTGTCACTGATGCCTCATTTGGCGAGCAGAAATTGCTGGATGGTTCATCGGGGTCGCTGACGCATCTTTCCCCCGTATCTGGGTTTGATCTATCTTCCCCGGCAAAAGCCGAAGAGAGCCTTAAGGCCATCGATGAGGAAATCGCGCGGGTTGATTCGGCTATCGGCCAGGTTGGTGCGACGCAGAAGTACGGTTTGGAGAGCCGGCTCAACAATCTGCGGGTGGAGAAGCAGAATCTGACGGCGGCGGAATCGCAAATTCGCGATACCGATTACGCACAGGCGTTTGCCGAAATGATCAGAAACAAATTGCTGCTACGTTCGGCCGTGTCACTTTTATCCCATCATGAAATTTCGGCCCGGAGCGTCTTGAATCTTCTGACTCTCGATTAATTTTCACGTTACTTTCCGCAGATATATATAGGGAGACCGGTCGGTCTCCCTATTTATATTCGAAGTCATCAAGGTATTATTTATTGATCGAATTGTGATGTGACTGAACGGTGACTCCAAAATAAAGCGGGGCGATAAATATCGCCCCGCTTCACTTGAGAGAAATGATTTAAACCTTCGAAAGGGTTTTATTGCGGCGATCCCTTGCCCCGCCAATCAGGTTTTCAAGCTCCGCTACTATATCTGTTAGTGATTCCGCCTGGGCGCTCAGCTCTTCCGAAGCGGAAGCCGTTTCTTCGGCGGCGGAAGCGTTTTGCTGTGTCACTTCATCGACCTGCCCTACGGCAGCGCTGATTTGCGTTATCCCCTCGGATTGCTCTTGAGAGGCGTGCGCGATTTCAGAGACGATGGATGCGACCTTTTCGGCGTTCTCCGTAATAGTCTTCAGGGATTCAGCGGCCCGGACGACAATCTCTTTTCCCCCCCGAACCGTGGTAATGCTTTCTTCAATTAGAGCGGCGGTATCTTTGGCGGAAGCAGAGGCCCGCTCGGCCAGATGGCGGACTTCTTCGGCCACAACGGCGAATCCCTTACCGTGGTCTCCGGCCCGGGCCGCTTCGACGGCGGCATTCAGAGCCAGGAGGTTTGTCTGGAAGGCGATTTCCTCGATTGATTTTATTATGTGGGAAATTTTGTCGGACGATTGGTTGATAGCATCCATCGCTTTCTGCATCTCCGACATCGCCGAATTTCCTTCCAGAGCGCTGGATTTTGTCTGCTGGGCCAGCTCATCGGCTTTATTGGTGTATTCGGCATTATTGCGGGTTTTACTGGACATTTCAGACAGCGAACTGGAAGTCTCTTCAATCGAAGCCGCCTGATCCGATGCTCCTTGAGACAACTGCTGGCTGGCGCTGGTGACCTGTCCTGCGGCCGAAGCCGCCTGCCCCGAGGCGTTGGTTAAATTTTTGATCGCACGCGTAATTGGGTGAGATATGGCATTGGCCAGAATGAATGATAAGGTCACGGCCAACCCGATCAAGATCAGACCGATTATAATCGAAAGCAGTACCAGGTTGTTCAGCGAGGAAACCGTCTTGTCGGCAACGGCATTCATCTCGTCATTATATGAGGCGATGCCGATAACCCAATCCCAGGGCTCGAAATAAGTAACGGCATCAAGGCGATTGCGGATCGGATCATTTTCGGTTTCCTTCCAGGAATAATTCAAGAAAGAAATTCTTCCGTCACCGGCCGCGACGGCTTCATTAATCACTCTTTGATATATATAATCGCCGGAGGTGTTTTGTTTGCTCCAGACATTGATGCCATCCTGTTTGGAATCTCTGGAAATGACTATTTCCCCCTTCTGGGCGCCGGTCCCGCGCAAAACATAAAGGTACCCCGATTTGCCGGCCTTGACGGCCAGCAGTGCCTTTCTAAGACTGGTGACATTCTCCTGCTTGATTCCGACATAAAGCATTCCGATAATTTTGCCATCGGCGCTTTTAATCGGTTCATAGGCGGTGATGTACCACGTATCGACGACAAAAGCTTTACCGGCATAGGTTTTTCCCTTCATAACGGCATCTATAATCGGGTTTGATGTGCCGTCGGCGCCTTGGGCCGGAATAAATGTCCCGATGGCGCGCTGACCGTCTTTTGTCAAAACATTAGTGGAGATTCGGAGCATATCCCCCTGAGAATTCATTTTTTGAAAAATAGTACAGGTTCCGCCGACCAAAGAAGTGGCATCATCAACCACGGGGGAGTAATTATGGGGATCGGCATTCTGATCCACCCTGGTGCCGCCCAATCCCATAGCAGGCAGGTCTATTTCCGATGCCTCTTTAGTGATTTGATTTACGGCTTTCCAGTGAATCCTCTGTGATAATAGATTTGGCTTGCCGCTTTTCTGAAGAAATAGCCGTGCCACATTGAGGCTCCCGGATAATGACTGCTCAATTGATTCCTGCTGGCTTTTGCAGAGTGCATAGGAATCCTGAGTAATGGTTACCAGTTGGTTCTTGGTTTGAGCATCCAATTCCGTAGATACCTCAGTCACCAGACTTCGCTTCTGGAAATATGTCATAGTCAGAACAGTAGCCATGGGAACACATGCTCCCAGAATACCGAGCAACAGAATCTTAGATTTGATTGTCAACTTTCCCTCCTTTTAATGACTATATTAAAGCCATTTCTGAAGGCATCGGCATCGGACGACATTCCTTAAATCGATTGTCGGCATCATATCGGCGCTACCGGGTAGCTCTGAGAGCGGGCGTAATCATAATCTATCTCACCGGACACAATTTTTTGCTATACAACGCCTTAGGTAATCATTTATTTGGGTCTATTTTTGGTTGGAAAAAGGACATAATTGCGCTCGTCCCTTGGAGACTGCAAATGTTCAAAAAGGGATCAAAATACTAAATAGAAAAAGAATAAAAGCCGCCCGAAAAGGGCAGGCTTTTTAATTTAAAATATTAGTCTCATTAAGAGACTTAAGCGGGCGTGTCAGCGGGTTACTTTTTTAACCTTGCCGGCTTTGAGGCAGGAAGTGCAGACGCGGATAGTTTTGGTTTGCCCGTTGATGCTGGCCCGAACCGATTGAAGATTGGGATTCCAGCGGCGGGGGGTCACATTATGGGCATGGGACACATTGCGGCCGATTACCGGCTTTTTCCCGCATATTTCGCATATTTTTGCCATTTTCAATTTCTCCAGTAAATCAAAGAATTTTATAATACACAATCCCGCTCAAAAAGCAAGAAATAATTTTCAGGAAATTAGCGGGACGGGGAAGAATAGCCATTCTCTTGACACCCCCCGATAAAACCGCTATTTTGCCATGAATTGTAGTATAAGATATTGCCGTAACGATAAATCGTATAACAGGAAGCGGGCCAGGATCATTATGCTGGATGTCAAATTCATAAGAGAAAATCCCCAGTTGGTAAAAGATGCGGTCAGGAATAAGAATGATAAGGCTGATATTGACGGGATACTGGAACTGGACAAGAAACGAAGGGGTATAATCGCGGAGGTGGAGCAATTAAAGGCGCTCCGCAACAGCGTCTCCGAGCAGATTGCACAAAAGAAGAAGAAGAAAGAAGACGCCGCCGTCGAAATCACGCGAATGAAAGAGGTCGGCGATAAAATCACATCGTTGGATAATGACCTGCGGAAGACCGAAGAGGATATGACCGAGATGCTTCTGCGGGTTCCCAATGTGCCGCACCCGTCGGTTCCGGTCGGGGATTGCGAAGAATGTAATATAACGGTGAAGGAATGGGGAAAAATTCCGCAATATAGTTTTACACCGGCCGCGCATTGGGAAATAGGGGAGAAACTGGGGCTTTTGGATTTGGCCGCGGCGGCCAAAATTACCGGGTCCGGTTTTTATCTTCTCAAGGGTCAGGGCGCCCGGCTGCAACGGGCGTTGATTCAGTTTATGCTGGATAGCCATACGAAAGACGGATTTGTTGAAATTGCACCGCCCTATTTGGCCAATGCCGATTCCATGACCGGAACGGGACAATTGCCGAAACTGGCGGAAGATATGTACAAGCTGGCCGATGAGAACTTATATCTTATTCCGACGGCCGAAGTGCCGGTGACAAATATTCATCGGGATGAAATTCTGCCGGAAGAGAAGTTGCCGATCTATTATGTCGCCCATACGCCGAAAAGGATGCCCGACTTGATTGCGGCCACGGTATTGGTGCCGATGGGGGATCCGGGCGGGGAGGAAATGTCCACCTGGGGCAGTTTGGCCGTGCGGCTGCCCAAGGCCTCCATGGCGATGGACAACCCGGGGGCGATGGCGCCGCCCAGGTATGCCCCGGCAGCGGAAA
>CALMKK010000267.1 GCA_937867135.1 uncultured candidate division Zixibacteria bacterium | reverse complement strand
ACCCCTTTGACCGCCTCGATAACTTTTATATCGGTCCGGTTAGCCGACAGGGGAAAACCGGAGACGGAAATAATCTTAACCTCGCTCCCGGTCAGTTCTTTTTTGGCGGCGGTAACCCAGCCGGGATTGATAGCAATTCCGAAAAATTTATTTTCTATGGCTTCATGGCAAATTTTATTAATCGCCTTGAGATCGGTTTCCGATTTCAAAAGGGAATGGTCAAAATAGCGGTTCAGGTTATCTATCATAATAATTCCAGTTCTTATGAGAAGAAAATAAGCCTAACCGAGGGTTTGAACAATACCTTTGAAGAAACTTTTTCCGGGGAAAGAGTAATTGAGGTTAAAAATATCGTTCATAGTAGCAGCAATATCGGCGAAACTCTCTCTTATACCAAGACTTACACCGGTCTTCATTTGTAAATTATACGCCAGGAGCGGGACATATTCACGGGTATGATCGGTGGAATATTTCAGGGTCGGATCGCACCCGTGATCGGCGGTTATTATAAGTAAGTCGCTCTTCCGCAATTTTATCAACAAATCTCCGAGCCTCCCATCAAAGGCCTCCAATCCCCGCCCGAATGATTCGGTGTCGTTGCGATGCCCCCATAACATATCAAAATCGACCAGATTGGCGAAAATTATTCCATTTTCACTCGATGCCATTTCGGATATCACTTTATCCATCACTTCATTATTATTTTTGGCCTTTACCACTTTGCTTATTCCCCGATGAGCATATAGGTCATCAATCTTTCCGATTGCAATGGTCGGGATTTCCCTCTCTTTCATCAAATCCAAAAAAGTCTCCGACGGTGGCTCCAGTGAAAAATCTTTCCGGTTGGTCGTTCTGACAAAATTACCGGGCTGCCCCATAAAGGGGCGGGCGATAACCCGCCCGACCGCATGATCCCCCTGTAGAAGATCACGGGCCGTCCGGCAGATTTCATATAACCGGTTAAGGGGAATAATCTCTTCGTGTGCGGCCAATTGGAAGACCGAATCGGCGGATGTGTACAAAATTATTTCGCCCGTCTTCAAATGCCTTTCACCAAGTTCTTTAATAATTTCCGTACCGCTCGCCGGAATATTACCGATGGCCTTCACCCCCGCTTTCTTTTCGAATTCCTGCACCAGCTCCAGCGGGAAACCATGCGGATAAACCGGAAACGGTTCATCCAGAATAATCCCGCCTAATTCCCAATGTCCCGATGTTGAATCTTTCCCGGCCGATTTTTCCGCCATTTTCCCCCACCCGGCCACGGCCTTATCATAAGGCTCAACTCCGTCTATCACCGCAATATTCCCCAACCCCAATTCTCGACTATGAGGCATCTTCAATCCCCCCAAAGCCTCCGCGACATGGGGAATGGTCGATGCCCCGTTGTCGCCGTATTGAGCGGCATCGGGAAGTTCCCCCACTCCACAGGCGTCAAGAATGATAATAATTACCCTTCCGAACATAATATCAATTTACTCAATCTTGCTTCCAATAGAAACAAAAAGCCCGGGGGATGCCCCGGGCTCTTCTGAGGTTTCTGGGGACGTCATCTATTCATTGGCGGTTAATATCAATGAATTATACCGGGTGCCGATTTCCTTATATTCTTTGGTTGCTCCGTTCAGGCTTCGGGTTCCTTCCGATTCTATGGAATAAGTCTCTTCCTGACGGACAATCATCCCCTCCCGGTATGCGAAATATATTTTACCGTCGGAATTGATTTTCTCCAATTTGACCACCAGGGCGCCATCCTTGTCCTTGCCCCTAAATGGAAGAATCATATTTCCTTTATATTCGATTACAGCGCAGTCATATCCGGCTTCGCGCACCAGCGCCCTGACCCGATAGGTCGTCTCGGCCCGGGTTATCCCTTCATTTTTTACAATCAACTTCACCGACTGGCTCCAGCTGTACCCCTCCGTGACCGGATGCTCCGGAAATACCGGCAGGGCCTGCTCATAATAATTTTTGTAAAATGTTACGAGTTCGGTATTGAGGGAATCGGACGGATATAATTCCAGAACTTTCCCGTTGGGAGCCATAAGATATTCAAGCGACCATTCCTCTTCACGCGGATCGGCTTTGGCGAACTCGGAATCCTTCCCCGCCGGAATGTCCAATATGTCAGTCAATCGAATTCGCGCCCGGCCGCTGTCGGCCACGCTTATTACATCTTCCTTGATTACAGAGCGGTACGCATTGGCGCCGGTCTTCACGATTTTTCCGGATTCATAGGTTTTCGATGATACTTTGACTTCATTGCTGTACTGTCTTTTCTGATTCGGCTGGAATTTGAATGACAGGCGGACTTCTTTTTTCTCGACATCGCACCCTGCCAGAATCAATATCCCGGCCAGAAACCAGATGTGAGGTAATTTAAAAAACTTCATCTAAAATTCCTCCCATCCCATCCGGGTCAGCCGTTCCATCTGAATCAAACCGTATCCGGCCATACCCGGCGAGGTCAACAAAAGGGAATTCATTATTTCCGGAACCGACACGGTATCGGCCCGGAATTCCATTTGCACGACCGAATAATTGCCGATTAATTCCGGCGAAAAAGAGGAGGCTCTCATCCCGCCCGATGGTTCTTTCCATGAGAATGACAAAAACATCAATACCAGAACGGCCGCCAGAGGAACCAAAATTCTCCACATTGCGGCCCGGGAGCCGGACGGTACATATTCCGCCCCGATCTTTCCGATTTCATCGGCCAGGACTCGGGCGCCGATTCTGGTTTCCAATTGCTCCCAGTATCCCGGCGGCGGTTCCGGAACCGCCCGGTCGCGCATCCGCTCCATCAGATTTTTTTCTTCATCCGCAAAATTCCGGCAGTCAAAGCAAGACTGCAGATGCCCCTCGAATTCCTCTCTTAAACCGGGGGAGAAGCTCCCCGAAAGATAATCATCGATATAAAAATGGATTTCTCGGCAGTTCATCTTCTTACCTCACTTTAATCTCTTGGCCAGCCACTTCTTGAGCTTTGCCCGGGCGATATGCAGATTGGAGCGGACGGTTGCTTCCGGACACCCCATCGCCATGGCCACTTCTGTTTTGGAGAATCCTTCGACATCGTGCAGGATAACTGTCACCCGTTGCCGGGTCGGCAGAAGTCCGATTCCCTTTTCAATTATGGCCCCGAGCTCCTCGTTCAAAAGAGCGCTGTCGGGGGACTCGGTCAAAGCCGCCATTTCCACTTCCACCGTCGGCAGCATTTCATCGGTGTCGTCCACCGATATAAACCGCCGCTGCTTCTTGCGCAGCAGATCGATAGCATAGTTGGTGGCAATTCTCAGGATAAGGCTGGTAAAGAAATTCGTATCTCGTATCTCGTGGCGTTTTTCATATATCCTGACAAATGTCTCCTGGGTCACTTCATCGGCGTCAAGATGATTTTCCAGCATTCGATAAGCAATCGAATAGACCTTCCGCTCGTACCTCCTGACCAGTTCGGCAAAGGCCTTCTGATCTCCCTTGATAAATCGTTCCACCAGATCCCGAAGTTCCATTTCTATCGGGACCTTTTTTCCAGCATATCTACCATAGCGACGAAACTCTTATGGTCTTGTTTAAAATAAATCGATTGACACTATTTCCCCCGAAGATTATCATTCCGGCCGTTATTGTCAACTTTTATTTGGACAACAAGTTGTGCGTTTTCGTATTGAATTCCGATGACAGACCTGAATAAATATAAATATAAAGCCTTGACCATCACGGGGCTGGCCACATTTTTGGGAACGCTCGATTCTTCAATCGTCAATGTTTCTCTTCCTACTATCAGCAAGGAACTTGGCACCACCACCGATACCGTCGGCTGGGTGATTATTGCCTATGCCATTGCAATTATTTCATTTCTTATGGTTTTCGGAGCCGTTTCTGAAAAAAAAGGTTATCAGAAATCTTATACCTTTGGTTTTCTGATATTTATTCTCGGGTCGGCCTTATGTGGCCTGGCCTTCAATATTTATTTCCTTATCGCCATGCGGGCCCTTCAGGGTATTGGCGCCGCCCTCTTAATCTCGGTCGGTCCGGCCATGATTACCAAAACCTTTCCCGATTCGGAACGGGGCAGAGGGCTCGCAACCATCGCCATGGTGGTCTCGGCCGGGCTCATGCTCGGTCCACCTCTGGGCGGATTCATTGTCGGCGGCCTGGGATGGCGATGGATATTTTTCGTCAATCTGCCGCTGGGTCTTTTGGGCATTTATTTTACCGCCAGATATATCGCTGATTTCCCCGTGACCGCACCTGACAGGAGAATTCATCTTCCCGGAGCGGGGAGCCTTTCGCTCGGATTGCTGATTATGATGCTGGCTTTTTCATTGTATGGCCGCCATATTTTGGGCCCCTCGGCCATCACCGGGGGGATAGTGACCGCCGGCGCCTTTTTTGCCATGTTTCTTTATTTTGAGAATAGCCCTAAAACGCGCTTGATTGGACTGGATATTTTCAAAAGCCGGGTCTTCTCGTTCTCCAGCCTGGCCCTTTTTATGGTTTTTATCGGCCTCGCCGCCGTAAGCGTCATCCTTCCTTTTTACCTGGAACAGATTAAAAAATTTGAACCGCAAAAGGTCGGATTGATTTTAATGGTCGTTCCGATCTGCGGTTTTATGACGGCCCCGTTGGCCGGATATCTGGCCGATAAGTTTCAGGCCCGCATAATTTCCACCGCCGGCGTGGTGATTCTCTTAATTGGCGTCTGGCTGGTCCGCTCTCTCGGGACTTCCTCATCACCGCAGACCATAATCACTTCCCTCGCTTTTGTCGGCTTCGGCATGGGAATCTTCGGCACCCCCAATACTTCGAGTATCATGGGAGCGGCCCGAAAAATGCAATTGGGCTCGGCCTCCGGGATATTATCGACTCTCAGAAGTTTGGGAATGGCTTTCGGCGTCGGATTATCAATGGCCATCCTGAATTATTACCAGAACCTTTTCCTGAAAACCAATGCCGATAACGATGCCGCCTTTCTATTTGGCTTTGAAATGGTGTTCAATTTTGTTCTTGTCGTTGTTCTGATCGGCGCTATTTTGAGCCTGGAACGTGGCAAGAATCTTGCCGAAAAAGAGGTTTCCGTCTCTTAAGCGGTTGACAAACCGGTTTTTCTTTATATTTTTACACCCACTTTTTTGAAGGGCCCATTTATGAATTCAATGACCGGTTATGGAAAAGCCGATTTTAGAAACCGCCAGTTGGCGATGTCAATCGAGATGTCTTCCGTCAACAACCGTTATCTCGAATTTTCCTTTCGTCTGCCCAAGCAGCTCAGCTTTCTGGAGCCGCGAATCAAAGAACTGGTGGCCGCCCGTTTGAGCCGGGGCAAAATAAGTCTCGCCTTTAATTATGAAGATTACGGTTTCGGCATTGACCGCCTGACCGTCAATCAGAGTCTGGCTGAGAGCGCCTTGAAAGAACTGCAGTCGCTCAAGAAAAAATACAATCTTAAAGGGGAAATCGAAATCGGCCATCTCGTGGCTTTCCCTGACATTTTTAAAGTCGATAAAGCCGAGGACCTGGAAAAAAGAATCTGGCCCGTTATCGAAAAAGTCATAAAGAAGGCCCTGGACGGGTTGGTCGCGATGCGCCAAAAAGAAGGGGCCCATCTTGAAAAAGATTTTCGCCGCCGTCTCGCCTTTCTTTTGGAGCGAATCTCCAAAATCGAGAAGGACTCTTCCCAGAATATCGCTCTTTACCGCGAGAAATTGGCCAAAAGGATAAATGAAATATTGGATAATAGAACGGTGGATAACGCTCGTCTGGAGGAAGAAGTCGCTTATTTCGCGGAACGATCCGACATTACCGAAGAATGCGTCCGTTTCAGGAGCCATCTCAAGCAATTCACGGCCGACCTGAAAGGGACCGACTCGGTCGGCAAGAGGCTGAATTTTATTTTGCAGGAATTGAATCGCGAAGCCAATACGATCGGCTCCAAATCAGCCGTGGCCACCATCTCGCGGGCCGTCCTGGAGTTGAAAGAAGAAATCGAGAAAATGCGCGAGCAGGTACAAAATATCGAATAAGGGGGACATCGCAGACGGTATGCGCCAATCCGGACATGGGAAAATAGTCATTATTTCGTCGCCGTCGGGTGGAGGGAAGAGTTCCATTTGCCGAAAACTTCTATCGCCCCAAAATAAAAGAAACGGCTGGCGGTTTTCGATTTCGGTCACGACCCGGCCACCGCGCCGGAATGAACGGAACGGACGGGAATACTGGTTTGTCGATTATCCGGAATTCGTTAGAAGACGTAAAAGGCACGAATTTGCCGAGTCCTGTCAGGTTCATCGCTTCTATTATGGTACTCCTCGCAAACCGCTGGATGAAGTTTTACATAACGGCGGCGTGATTTTTCTGGATGTGGATGTCAAGGGGGCTTTCGCCCTGAAGAACAAGTATAAGATGGCCGCCACCATTTTTATCCTGCCTCCCGACAAGGCGGAATTGAAGCGGCGCTTAAAGAAGCGGGGAACCGAAGACGATAGCCAATTTAGAATCCGCCAGAGCCGGGCCCTGAGCGAAATGAAGCTTTTTAAAGAATTTGAATATGTCGTAATTAATAAAGATCTTATTACTGCCGTTAAGGAAGTCAAGACAATTGTCGATTCTCTTCACTGTCGACGCGACAATTTAAACTTGGAACATATTAACCGCATTGTCGGTTAAACATCAGCAATCATAGGAGGCGCTGTGGCCAAGATGTCGTTTGAGGAATTGGATAAGTTGACCGAAAATCGCTATGAAGCGGTCCTTCTGGCCGCTCAGCGGGCCCGTCAGATCAACGCTTTCCGCCTCGCCCAGTTAGAACGTTTGGGCGAAAATGCGGAAGTAATCGACGGGCGCAAAGTCACGACCGTGGCTCTTCAGGATTTGATGTCGGGAAAAGTGAAATTCAGGCGCCGCCCGCAACATTAATATAAGGAATAAAAATTGTGGCAAAAAATCTTCTGATTGTCGAGTCCCCGGCCAAATCGCGGACCCTCAAAAAATTTTTGGGGCGTAGTTTCGAAATTCTGCCGACTATCGGCCATATCAGAGATTTGCCCAAATCCAAACTGGGTGTCGATCCCGATGACAATTTTAAAATCGATTATGTAACCATCAAGGGCAAAGAGAAAGTCATCGAAAAATTACGGGAAGCCGCAAAAAATTCCGACAAAATCTATCTCGCCCCCGACCCGGATCGCGAGGGGGAAGCGATCGCCTGGCATGTTGCCAGTCAACTCAAAGGTGTCAAAAATATCACCCGTGTGACCTTCAATGAAATCACCAAGTCGGCCGTTCTGGAGGCGATGGAACATCCTCGTGACATTGATCTCAATCTGGTTGACGCCCAGCAGGCGCGGCGGGTTTTGGATCGGCTGGTGGGCTACAAAGTCTCGCCTTTTCTCTGGAAAACCCTTGCCCGCGGTCTATCGGCCGGCCGGGTCCAATCGGTGGCTCTGCGCATCATCTGCGAGCGCGAAGCGGAGATTGAGGCTTTTGTCATTGAAGAGTATTGGGAGATTGAGGCCCTCCTAAAAGACGGCGAGGGCGAACTCCTGTCGAAATTGACAAAAATCGGCGATGTCAAACCCGAGATAAAAACCGAAGCCGAAGCGGCGCTGATTTCCGCCGAACTCCGCAAAGAACAATTTGTCGTCGAATCGGTTAAAAAATCGGAAAAAATCCGCAAACCGTATCCTCCTTTTATTACCAGTACCTTGCAACAGGAAGCGGCGCGGGCTCTCTATTTCTCGGCCAAGAAAACTATGATGGTGGCCCAGCAGTTATATGAAGGCGTGGAACTCGGCGACGAGGGCCCTATCGGTCTCATTACATATATGCGTACCGATTCCACCCGTATCGCCGAAACCGCTGTCGGCGCCGTCCGCGACCTGATTAAAGATCAATTCGGAAATGCCTACCTCCCCAAATCCGGAATTAAGTACGGCGTCAAAAAGGGAAGTCAGGACGCCCACGAAGCGATCCGCCCGACCTATATGGATAAGTCCCCTGACGCCGTCAAAAAGTTTCTGACCAAGGATCAACTGCGGTTATACAGTCTCATCTGGAACCGTTTTGTCGCCTCCCAGATGGCCTCGGCCATTTACGATACTACCGATGTCGATATTAAAGCCGGTAAATATCTATTTCATTCGCATGCTCAAAGTTTAAAATTCGACGGTTTCCTTAAAGTTTATCAGGAAGCCAAGGAAAACGGCCAGAATGGCGAAAACGGCCTGGTCGATTTTATCCCCAATTTAAAAGATGGTGACATCCTTACTCTGTTGGATTTGAAACCGTCCCAGCATTTTACCAAACCGCCCGCCCGCTTCTCCGAAGCGATGTTGGTTAAGACCCTTGAAGCCGAAGGGATCGGACGGCCCTCTACCTATGCTTCGATTATTTCCACTATTCTCGAGCGGAAATATGTTGAATCCAAAGAACGGCGCCTGTATCCTACGGAATTGGGAAAAACCGTGAATAAAATACTCGTCGAATATTTCCCGAATATTTTTGATATCAAATTTACCGCTCATATGGAAGCCGATCTGGATAAAATAGAGATCGGAAAAGAAAACTGGGTCGATGTTATCAAAGAATTTTATGCGCCGTTTGAAAAGATTCTGGAGAAACTATCCTCCAAGCAGAAAAAAATAAAAGAATCGATGACCGAGGCGACCGATGAAAAATGCGAGAAATGCGGTTCGCCGATGGTGATAAAATGGGGACGGAACGGCCGCTTCCTGGCCTGCTCCGCTTTTCCCGAATGCCGTTTCACCAAGCCCCTGGATTCCGAGGAACAACCGGCCCCGACCGATATAAAATGCGAGAAATGCGGTTCGCCCATGATTGTCAAAACCGGCCGCTTCGGAAAATTCCTTGCCTGTTCCGCCTATCCGAAATGCAAAAATACCCAGTCGCTTCCGACCGGTATCAAATGCCCCAAAGACGGCGGCAATGTCATTCAGATGCAGTCCAAAAGAAAACGAACCTTTTACGGTTGCTCCAACTATCCCAAATGCGATTTTGTCAGTTGGGATAAACCGATTAACGAATCCTGCCCCCATTGCGGCAGCAATTATCTGGTCGAAAAATCATCGCAGAAAACCGGCGCCTATAAGTATTGTCCGGCCTGCAAGCACAAATTTACCTCTGAACCGCAAAGCAAACCGGAACCGGCCGCCGTTAAATAATTCGGCCCTTATTCTTCTCTAATTTTGAATTGACCTCACTATTTAATTGCGATATTATCAATCTATGCTGGACAAATCCTTGAAAGATTATTTGAACTATCTTTCCCATAAACGTCGCCTTTCGCCCGGTACGATTGAGACTTATCGGCGGGCGCTGCGCGGGTGGGTCGATTTCCTCGATGAGGAATACCGAAAAACTCCACCGGAACCGAAATTGAACGCCCTTTTGCTCCGCAAATATCTGGCGCAACGGCGCGCCGCATCGGTTTCGGTCCGGACCCTGGCCGGATTTATTTCCGCCCTCTCCGGTTTTCAAGGATTTCTGGCCCAAAATAAGAGCTACCAGCCGTACTTATGCAAATTAAGCAAACTGAAATATACCGAGAAAATTCCCGATTTTCTTTCCCAGAAGGAAACCGATGAATTATTCGGATTTCTGGCCATCGATAATTATCTGGCCTGGCGCGATTATTTTATGGTCTCATTTTTCTACTTGACCGGCATCCGTCGGGCGGAATTGACCGGCTTGAAAATCTCCGATCTCGATTTCCGCCGTAATACCGTGGTCGTCCTGGGAAAAGGAAACAAGACCAGAGTCGTGCCTTACGGAACGGCGCTTCATAATGACCTTACTTACTATTTGAAAATAAGAGAAGATTTCATATCGTCCCGAAAACAAAATCGGGGATATCTCTTCCTGAATTATCAGGGTGAACCTTTGACCGTTCGCTCGGTCGATCGAATTGTAAAAAAATATTGCTCGCGGCTGGGAAAACGGGTGACCCCGCATATGCTCCGCCACAGTTTCGCCACTCATATGCTCGAAAACGGCGCCGATATTCTGGCGATAAAAGAAATGCTGGGGCATGCCTCTCTGGCCACCACTCAAAAATATACCCATATTACCGCCGAGCAATTGAAGGCAGTCTATAACAAGACCCACCCGCGGGCCTGAAGAAGGTACATTTAATATGACACAAATGCATGGGACCACCATAATCGGCCTCCGCTACAAGGGGCATGTTGCCATGGCCGGTGACGGACAGGTAACTTTCAATGATACCATTGTCAAAGCCAAAGCCGTCAAAATTCGACGACTCTATAACGACAAAATCCTGGCCGGATTCGCCGGTGCGGCCGCCGATGCCCTGGCCCTGTTTGAGCGGTTCGAATCCAAAATCGAAGAATATTCCGGAAACCTCCCGCGGGCGGCGGTTGAATTGGCCAAAGACTGGCGGACCGACAAATACCTTCAGAAACTGGAAGCCTTGCTGGCGGTAGCCGATACCAAAAATTCTCTTCTCATCGCCGGCTCCGGCGAAGTGGTCGAGCCGGATGACGGCATCCTGGCGATCGGCTCCGGCGGAGCCTACGCTCTGGCGGCGGCCCGGGCCATTATCTCCACCAAACCGCAGTTGAACGCGGAAGAGATAGTCCGGAAATCGCTGGAAATCGCCGCCGATATTTGCATCTATACAAACGGCAATATCACCGTAGAAAGTATAAAGTGATGAATAAAGACAATCGGACGCCCAGAGAAATTGTTGCTCATCTTGACCGATATATAATCGGACAGGATAGCGCCAAAAAATGTGTGGCTATCGCCCTGCGCAATCGCTGGCGCCGCCGGGCCGCCCCCGATGAAATCCGCCGGGAAATTCTGCCCAATAATATTCTGATGATCGGCCCGACCGGAGTCGGAAAGACCGAAATCGCCCGCCGCCTCGCGGAAATGGCCGGGGCGCCGTTTTTGAAAGTGGAAGCCTCGAAATTTACCGAAGTCGGTTATGTCGGACGCGATGTCGAATCGATGATTCGTGATCTGGTCGACCTGTCGGTTAATATGGTAAAAAATGAAAAAGCCGATAAAGTGGCCGCCAAAGCCGAAGAAAATTCCAATGAGCGAATTCTTGATCTCCTCCTGCCCCCTCTGCCGAAATCAAAAAACATTCCCAATGAATCGCCGCATGAGCCGGAAGAAAATCACGAGAGCACCCGCGATAAACTCAAAGAGAAGCTTTTGGCCGGAAAACTGGAGGAAAAAATAATCGAGCTGGACACCCCGCAGGATCGTTTTCCGGTCGTGGAGATTTTTTCGCCGATGGGGATGGAGGAGCTGGGGATAAACTTTCAGGAAATGTTCTCCGGTCTGATGCCGAAAAAAACCAAACGCCGCAAAATGACGGTCGCCGAGGCCCGCAAATTCCTGTACTCGGAGGAAGTCTCCAAACTGGTCAATATGGATGATGTCATCGCCGATGCTCTTGAACGGGTTCAGGAATCGGGAATTATCTTCATCGATGAAATTGACAAAATAGTCGGAGAAAAAACCAAGGTCGGGCCGGATGTTTCCCGTGAGGGGGTCCAAAGGGATATTTTGCCGATTGTCGAAGGATCCGCGGTGATGACCAAGTACGGTATGGTTACGACCGAGCATGTCCTGTTCATCGCGGCCGGAGCTTTTCACTCCTCGAAACCGTCGGATCTGATCCCCGAACTGCAAGGCCGATTCCCGATAAGGGTCGAACTCGATTCTCTTACCGCCGGCGATTTCCTTCGCATTTTATCGGAACCTCAGAATGCCCTGGTCAAACAATATTCCGCTTTGATGGCTTCGGAAGGAATGAGATTATCTTTTACCGAGGCCGCCTTGAAAAAAATCGCCGAAATAGCCGAGAAAGTTAATACCAATACCGAAAATATCGGCGCCCGGCGGCTCCATACTATCATGAGCACCCTGCTCGAAGATATTATGTTCGATTCGCCCGACGGCAAAAAGACGGTGAAAATCACGCCGGATATGGTTGAAAAGAAACTTAAAGATATTGTCGGAGATGAAGATTTGAGCCGTTACATACTTTAAGATAAGTCACATCTTTTTTTTATTTTCCACTTTCGAATTTATCTCATACTGATATAGAATGGCGCCCAAAAGGGCGCCGTTTCTTTTTACGCTCTGTCAAGTCAGAGTAATTGCCAGGCTATCTTGGCTCATATCCCCAAAATTAGTAAAAGTTTAGAAAATTAGTCCGATATAAAAGTCTACGGATATCATTTGACAACAAGCTGTCCGGAAAGAGAAGAGGCATGAATGGATTCATTAATAGGGGCAAATTTCCACCATCGACAATTTTCACGATCTATAACCATATTTCATTGAGGATTTTTTTATGAAACACTGCAAATGGACCGGCATTTTATTCCTGTTGGCCTTCGCGCTTGTCGCAAATGTCCCGGGATATGCCGTCACCGACACCATTTATTTTTCCATCAATGGCGATACGACCACGAACAGCGCCATCCAGGGCGATTATATCGGCTGGACCGGTAACTGCGAGGTCGGTGCCACAACCGGCTGGGAGATTTATCTCGATGTGGATTCCAGTCAGACCATTGATGATCCGGGCGATAAACTTCTGTTTAGCTTTTATATCATCGACGGCGATATCAGCGGCTATAACGGCCCTTCCGATAGCGACAGTATCCCCGATGGCAAAATAATTGTTTCTCCGCTTCTTTTGGGATTTACGCCGGGCTATTACATCATGCGGGCCACCGACTTCAGCGATTTTTCCAGCGCCGAAAACTGGCTGTCAATCTCCGAAATGCCGCCCGCCCCCAATAAATTCACCGGTACGATTACCATCGTCGGTCATCCGGCTCCCGATGAACTTTTGAAGAATATCTGGATAGTGGCCGAGTCCGACAGTATGGGGATGCAGATGTGGAGCGCCCTGACCGATGACAGCGGCTATTATTCTTTGAATATCGGCGACTCCGGAACCGGCATGCCTTTCCGGATTTCGGCCGAAGTGCTCCCGGATTTTGTGACCCCGGCTCCCCAGTATCTTTATGCTTCGGGTCAAATTGACAATATTGATTTCGAATATCAGGCTCCGGCCGATTCGGTTTATGGATACCTTGTCGATGAAGGTGATAATAGCATCGATAACGCCGGATTCTATGCCGAACCGCAGGGCGGCGGCGAGTCCAAAGATTATAACAGCACCGACGGCCATTATGTCATTTATTTCGGAGACGCCGAACTCGGCATGTGGAATGTCGGCGTGAGCAGTGATTTATTGATTCCCGCCTACATGGTGCCGCAGAATTTTACCTATGACAATTCCGTCAATCATGGCGTGGAACATAATTTCACCGCTTACACCGCCGATACCGTTCTTTATGTCCGCGTCACCGAATCCGGCGGGGAACCTGCCCATCAATATCGGATTCAGGCCTATTCCACGACCCTTTATAATTATACCGATGGTGTTTCCGGAACCGGAGCGGATAATATCCTGGCTCTGCATGTCTCTTCGCTCGATAATTCGTATAATTTGATGCTGCAAACCTGGGATGACCGCTATCCTATCCCGGCCGGATATATCCTGCAAGGGGGCGAGGTTCAGAATGTCGCTCCCGGCGATACCGCCACCATCAATCTGATTATGGGAGTCCTGGTTCAGGATACGATTAAAGTCGCTCTGCCCGATCCCGGTGTGAACTGGAGTCAAGTTTGGGTAAGTCTCTGGTCGCCAGGCAAGTTTTTCGGGGTCAATCCGGACAACAACGGCGTTTTCTCAATCTATGCCGACACCGGTACATATAGTCTGAATGTCAACGCTAATCGCTATTGCGTTCTCCCTCAAAGCTATACCGTCCACGTTACCGGTGATACGGTCGGCGGTATGGGATTTACGATGAATTATTCCGTTTGTCATGTGACCGGTCAAATTAGCGGCGTTTCTCTGCCGCTCGACAGCGGCTTATGGGTTAATGCACAATCGGGTGTTTCCCCCAATCAGTATACATACAGCACTCAGGTTGATCCCGCCACCGGAACTTACAGCATGTATGTCTGCGACGGTGATTGGATGTTTTATCCTCCCACCATATCCAATGCCCACACTCCCACCAGCCAGGGCGCTACCGTAATCGAAAGCGATACTTCTCTGGTCATCAATTTTGAGTATCAACCGATGTTTCTGGTGCACGATACCGTGAAAGTCGACGCCGGCGACCCGGCCGTTATCATGACCAATGTCAATATTACCTTGTCCGGCCCGGGCGGTTTTTTCACCGGTCATCCCGATGTTAACGGTGTTTATGATATCTATGTCGATTCCGGCCTGTTTAATATGAACGCCTATTACAACAATTATCTTGCCACTCCCGCCGCCTATAGTCTCCATATTACCGGAGATACCGCCGGCGGCCTTGGCTTTTTGCTTAATCAGATTGATGTTCATGTATCGGGTCATCTAATCGGCGTATCGCTTCCGCTGTACTCCAACAGCCTGCATGTAAATGCCGAGACCGATACCTGGCCCGATGGGTATCATACCACTTCGGGAACCATCGATAGTATCACCGGCCAATATGATATCTATCTCTGCGACGGCTCCTGGACTTTCACGGCTCCCGATATTCCGGGTTATAATTCCCCCGGCACCTGGAGCACGCTTTTTGATGAAATCGATACTTCCGCCTCCCATGACTTTTCCTACAGCTCCAGCGGCGTCGATACCCGGGTTTCGGTGGTACCGAAAGAGTTCAATCTGTCACAGAATACTCCAAATCCATTCAATGCTTCTACCCGGATAGATTTCGCCCTGCCGATGCAATCGCGGGTTGAATTGAGCATTTACAATATCCTTGGTCAGCGCGTGAAAATTCTGACCGAAGGCGACTATCCCGCGGGCAATTATTCGGAAATCTGGAACGGTGACAATCAGGCCGGCAATTCCGTCGCCAGCGGCATCTACTTCTATCGCCTTTCGGCCGGCGACAAAATACTTATTAAGAAAATGGTTGTTCTGAAATAACCTGCTCACCTCCAATAAAAAAGCCGTCCCGGTTTTTACCGGACGGCTTTTTTTATTGGACCTGCTCTGCCCTTATTGTATGGTCATCTCTTTCAGCAACCCCTCGGCGTGATAGACTTTATCCAAAAGAAAAAGTACATATCTGATATCCACCGCAATCGTTCGGGTGATGGTCGGATCGAACAGATAGTCCGATGTCATCGCTTCATAGTTGCCGTCGAAAGCCAGTCCGACCAATTCTCCCTTGCCGTTCAGAACCGGACTGCCCGAATTGCCGTTGGTGATATCATTGGTGCTGAGAAAATCAACCGGCACATCTCCGATCGATTTCACCAAATGCCGGTCATAATCTTTCTTCTTGTATGCCTCCACCAATTCTTTCGGTGCATCAAACGGATCAAGGCCGGTGTTTTTTTCCATCACCCCGCTGAACGTGGTCACCCAGATATACCGGACCGCGTCGCGCGGGTTATACCCTTTGACCGTCCCGTAATTGAAACGGATAGTCCCGTTGGCATCCGGATAAAACCGGCCGTTCTTCCATATTTCCAGGGCGGCGATTAATTTTGCCTGCAACCTGTCCATCGCTCCCGAATATTCCTTGTCCCTGTTTCTCATCTCCTCCCGGTCGCTTTCGAAAGCGCGGGCAAATGCGATAAAGGCGTCATTCGACTTATCCAGTTCGGCTTTGGTCATATGAAACGCCGCCAGACGGGCCCCGACACTACCCAATTGGGAATGGCTGTAGAGACTGTCGGCGAAGGCCCTTATCGCCGCATCATCTTTCCCGGCCAGCGCCCTTTCCACGGCTTCGATTTTTTGTCCCGGCGGAAGGGCCAGCGCCCGTTTCAGGAAATAGATAAAGACTTCCTTGTCAGAGGTCGGAACCAGATTGATCTGGGCATCTTTAAGCGACTGAATTTTATCGAGCGTATCGCGATTTTGATACCCCGGTTCCCGATCCATATCTTTCTTTTCTCTTTCGATCGCCCATTTGTACAGAGACGATGCGAATTCCAGATAATTGACGCGCCAGACCATCCACCCCTGAACATCTTCTTTTTCGCGCCAGGTTTTGTGTGTCTGATAAAGACTGTCGATAGATGACAGCACCGTCCCGTATTTGGCCTTCAAATTCGGTTTGGAATTAATAAATGCCGTCAGATCCTTCTCTTCCTCGATTTTTCTCTGAAGCAAATCGGTTTTCCTGAATCCATCCATCATTCCCTGATTTTTCTTCAAATAATTATAGAGCCCCTTAATGGGTGATGAGAGTTTGATAGCATCGGAGGAATCTTTGGCCGCCTCCGCCTCCATTATGGCAATCACCTCGAGACGGGTTTTGATATCGCGAGGGTAATCGAAATTGACCATGTCGTCTAAATAACTGGAATTTTCATATCGATTGGTGTGCCCCGGGAAACCGATAACCATCGTAAAATCGTTCTCCGTTACGCCCGTGCCCGAAATTTTAAAGAACGCCTTCGACTGGTACGGCACATTGTCGGGCGAATAATCAACCGCTTTGCCGTCCGGTGCGACATAGGCCCGAAGGACCGTAAAATCCCCGGCGTGACGGGGCCACATCCAATTATCGATTTCGCCGCCGTAGTCGCCGACTGCTCGTGGTGGGGCAAAAACAATCCGCACATCACGGATTTTGAAATAAGTGACCAGAAGGTACTTGGCTCCGCTGTAAAAGGCGGCCACACTGCACTTGACATCCCGCCCTTTTTCGGCGCGGGCGATTATTTTTTTTGTCACTTTCGCAATCGCATCGTGCCTCTGCCGCCCGGTCATTTTATCGTTGACCGATGCCAGCACTTCTTTGGTGACATCATTAAATCCTTTGAGGATACGGATGTCATACCCGACCGCCGGAATTTCATCGGTCCTGGTTTTGGCGTAAAAACCGTTCTCCAGATAATTATGCTCGGGCGTACTGGCTCTCTGTATGGCCGTGAACGCCACATGGTGGTTGGTTATTATCAATCCCTCGGACGAAATAAATGAGCCGCTGCTGCCGCTGACACTGACCGCGGCATCCGCGATTCCCCCGCCGGCGGGATTATAGATTTCCTCGGGCGTCAATTGACACCCCATCAGTTTCAGGGAATCGAACGGTAATTTGGCGATATCCCCCGGCATCCACATCCCCTCATCGGCCGATAGGGGAGAGGCAAAAATGATAATGGAAATTGAAACGGCAAGAAATACACTCAGGGACCTGCGCATCTAGCTCCTCCAATCAAAGGTTGAAAATAGAGATAATCAATTTTGCCGGAATTGACAAGGGCGGATTTGCCGGGTCCCAATCCCCCGCCGGTCGCGCAAAGACCCGGGCTTAATCGCGGAGCGGGCGGTTTTTTTTTAGCTTTCCCGAAAAAAAGATTCGAAATATCTTGACAAATCATTGAAACTAATATATGCATATATGCGTATATGTCTATAAAGCTATGAAAGAAAAAACCGACATAACGCTCCCGCCCGTCCTGCGGGCCATGGCCGACACCACCCGGCTCAAAATTCTCCTGATGCTGGAGTCCAAGGGCCGGACCGTGGGGGAGATTGTCTCCTTTTTTAATCTCTCCCAGCCGACCATCACCCGGCATCTGCAGACCCTGATGGCGGCCGGGCTGGTGCGCCGCACGCGGAAAGGGCAACATGTCTGCTATGAACTGAACACCGACAGCCTCCGCTCGACCTGTATCAGCATGGTGGCCTGTTTCCCCTGTTGCGGCATCGACTTGAAAGCCGGTGGCTCCGGGGCGGTCTGCAAAATAGTGGTGAAAAAGAAAAAAGATAAACCGGGCTCCAAAAAGGGTTCGGATCAGAAGATACGCGAAAAAAAACGATAAGAAAGGAGGCATAAAATGAGACGGTTCGCAGTTCCGCGCTTGGCCCATTGTTGCGGCGGCGCCCGAAAAGTGTCCCGGGCAGGACACTAAAAGGCCCATTCGACTACATATTTCCGGGGTCCCCTGACGGGGCCCCACTTTTTTTTCAGTCTGAATGGGCCATCTTCAATATATACGATTCTCTTTCCCCCGCAATAAAATTTCATTCCGCGCGCCCTCCCGATTGTGGGCCCGATACCTTCTGGAGAATAATAGGGCGAAGAAAACGACCCACATGAATCATCACGAATGCGTATTTCTGCAAAACCAAAAGTCGGATATACTTTAAACTGCTGGAGGCAAAATGTTCATCCTGAGAATTGAGCATGCGGTAATGGACTTTGACAGCTGGAAAAGGGCTTTCGACAACGACCCCGTGGGCCGTCAAAAATCCGGGGTGCGCCGCTACCATATTATGCGGCCCGTTGACAATCCCAAATATGTCATAGTTGATCTTGAGTTGGATTCGGCCGATAAAGCCGAATCCCTGCTCGGCGCCTTGCGCGGGGTCTGGCGGCAAGTCGAGGGGAAAGCCATAATGAATCCCAAAGCGCAAATAGTCGAAGCGGTCGAAACCAAATCCTTCTGAGCAGGCCCTTGAGTCCGGGTAGGTTGGAATCCCCGTGGTTCCGACATCTTTTCGAGCGTGCCAGATATCCTATCCGCCCGCCGGTATTGTACGCGGCAGACTTCAGTCTGCCCGTCCCTATCATACATCGTTCTGCCTCCCGCAGGATTGCAAGATGTTGAAAGACAGTCGCTTGAAAGTCCGCCGAGAGAGGGAAGCCAAAGGGCAAATAAAAACTATAATGAACGGCAACGGGATAGAGGAAGTTGGGTTCCTTTTTAGAAAAAATTTTTCTCTGTAAAAGGCGCGAATTTTCACGGCAACAGACTGTACTAAAGCAAGTTGGGGAAAAAAGCGGAAAAAGCGAAAATTCGGGTTCGCTCTGGTTTTCAGGCTGGAGGCAATCATAATGCCCCTTCCAACATTTTGATAACGGCCTGCTCGAGGAATTTTCTTTCAATTTTGCCGGAGCGCAATCCCCTGACCAGTAATGATATCAGGCGGGATTGGTAACGTGCGGGAAGCAACGGAATAACAGAGGTAACATCAAAGCACGAGTAACGACCATGCTTGAGGGAATTACGGCTGGAGCGAAACTTGCCCGCAAAGGTCTTGGGGCCGGTGGACTTTTGGGCGTTGAGCCGGTTGGCGATAAGTTGACGTTGGGAACAAGGCATAGATATTTCTCTCCTTTCTACTAAAGGAGCGGTGTGCACCAAACAACATCAAATTGGTAGGAAAAATGTATATCAGGAGTACGATCAAACGCCCACCCCAAGGGGATGGGTTACCGAGTTTAGATTCCGCCGAAGGCGGAAGCGTGACCCGCCGCCGCGCTCCGAATGTCTCCGTGTATCATTTTCCCCTTGCCTTTAAATTCATGATGCTATATGTTGCACTTAGCAGGCACCTGGGTGTTCGGGACGAAGGGATGATAATCGGGTTAGATCAGGCGATATGCAACAAGCCCACACGTTGGGTGAGTTACTGGTTTGGCAGAACCGCAAGACTTCGTCTGGGGTTCTGCCCTACGACGACTGACGCCTTCTTTTACCGTCAGGTCATCATCCCGACCGTTGGTCGGAATTTAGGACCTGACGGAACATACATCTCTTCTCTCGTGGGGACAGGACTCGCGTCAAATGCGAGAAGGGCGCTTGTGGCAATTACGCTTTTGGGATCATATCATCCGGGACGAAACGGACATGAATCGTCATATCGATTACATTCATTTCAATCCCGTGAAGCATAAAATGGCAGCCCGCCCGTCCGAATATGAATATTCCTCGTTCAGGGATTATATTAAAAATGGATTTTATTCAGAAGAATGGGGAGCGACCGAAGTACCCAAATTTACCGGGGAATGTGGAGAATAAAGAAGTCAAGACCGCCCCCTGCCCTGTACCCATCCACCCCAATCGGGGTCTTGACCTACGCTGCTGCCGATCGCGATTGGCAAAGTCCGAACCACGTCCCGATGAATCGGGACTCAGGGGTTCGGACCTACGCCGCCTACCGGTCACTATCGAGGCTTTTGGTTTTTTTCAAAGAGGGGGGCGCAGTTTGTCAATGAAAGCGGTACTGCACCAGTAAATGTCATGCTTCGCGCCGTTGGGCCGGGCGTAGAAGAAATAAAGGCCGTCGGGGGACACCGTCGGCGCGAGATCTTCGCCGATTGTGTTGATAAGATTTCCGAGATTCACCGACTCGGTCCAGGAACCGTCCTCATTATGATAACTGATATAAAGATCGGAGCCACCGTAGCCGCCCGGTCTGTTTTGGGCATCGAATATCATAAAACTTTCATCGGGAGCAATGTACGGATGAGCCTCGTTGTATCCTTTGTTAATGGCTGTCCCCAGATTCACCGGTGTTAGGTACATTTCTTCAAATAGCTGCGAGACATAAATGCCGGGGGGAGAAACTAAAATATTGGTGAAATATATATTGCCGTTGGAACTCTGGGTAGAATACATCATTAAGACGCTATTCAACGGGGCCCCCTGGGTCTGCGGTTCCGACCAGTCCGACCCGGATCTGGTGACATACCAGTTGGCTATACCGCAGCCGGAACAAGGCCGGTCGCTGCCAAAGAGAAGTTTCTGTCCGTCAGGGGTAATAAGGGGCTCCATGTTCATGTACGAACCGCAGAAAGGGGCGATAGCCGGGGCAGTCCAGGAGCCATCCTGAATTTTCGTAAAATAGATTTTGTTTATGTTGTCGCTTCCTCTTCGGGTGAAATAGAATTCCTGCAATGTGGGATCAAAGGAGGCGGTAAATTCCATATCGGCGGTGGAGATAAATGCCGGAGCGAAGATCTGTGGCACCGAATCCGGGGGAACCTGCCCCAGATAGACAGAGCAGTAAGGGGATTTGCCTCCCTTGTAAAGAGAATTAATCAGATAAGAAACATCGAGGATGTTGACGGCATTGCTGTTGTTAACATCGGCGGCTTTAAGTGGTTCCGGGGCCGGGCCGCTCTTATATAGAAAATTGATTATATACGAGACATCCAGAATATTGACTGCCCCATTATTGTTGGCGTCACCGCAGATGGTCGCGAATGACGGCAGGGCCGCGCTTAGAAAAATGATGCCGATTAACGCCGTTATTTTTGATTTCATAACCTTACCCCGGTAAATGTTGTTAATGATTAAAGCTTCTGGCCATTGATACTTCATCAGACTCCCGTCAAATTCACTAATGTGTTGGCAATCATCAGTGAATATTCTTACAATCTTTCTTACATTCGTTGTGAGGCAAGAGGTTAGGAGGGGAAGGCGGAACCGCAGAGTTCCGCCATAAATTATGTCAGGCGATCAAGCCCGGAAAATTTTCACATCGCCGAATGTCGTGGTGGCGGCGATATCGAGTTTGGTCGAAGCGGCGTCGTACCCGTCGGTCTTCTGCACGACCCGATTCGAGATACCGCTCGCTGTCCGACCCAGAGCATTTATATCGCCAAAGGTGGTCGCGGCATTGATCATAACCTCGACATTATTGGGCACAATGACCGTGATATCACCAAAGGTCGAGGAGACGCCGATCGTATTTATCCCCGGTTTCAATTTCCCGCCGCTCAAGTTGAGATTGGTGTCGCCGAACGTGACCGAGGCGGAAAGGCCGTCGATTTCCATATCTTTGCCGTCGAGTTGAATGTCGCCGAAGGTGCGGGTGAAGCGGTTGCCGTCCTGTTTCAATTGGTCGCCGCCGCAGTTTATCGATATGAAGGACGATTTATCCGGCCCGGCATAGTGATGCCAGATAATATAAAGGCCAATCACGATCAGCACAATCGGCCAGAACATATGCCAGAAGCGGTGCCAGGAAAAATAAATAATATCGAGATTGCCCAGCAGGAGCAGGGCGCCCAGTGCCAAAAGAACCAGCCCCCAGAAGGCCTTGGTATGAAACATAGGTTTTACCTCCTCGTAGCAGATACGACAGATTAATAATTTATGTTTCGGCGAACAACAACAATAAAAATCGGGGCTTATGGCAATTACTTGACATAAGCGCCCTCGGACTATTACTTGAAACGATTTTTTAAAGTCAATTTGAAATATGAAAGGAGCCAATATGCCGAGATCATTCACCGAAATCACCGATCTCACCAAAAATGAAGTATTGGAAATATTCGACCTGTGCGGCAAAATGAAGACCGGGAAAATCGCCCCCAAACCGCTGGCGGGAAAATCGGTCGCCTGTATTTTCACCAAACCGTCGCTTCGGACCAGAGTGTCGTTCGAAGTCGGCATCAATCAACTGGGCGGCCATGCCCTTTATATCACCGACAACGAAATCCAGCTGGGCAAAAGGGAATCGGTCGCCGATGCGGCGCGGGTGCTGTCCCGTTATGTCGGGATGATTATGATTCGGACTTTCGCCCATTCCGATGTCACCGAACTGGCCAAATACGCCTCGGTGCCGGTCATCAACGGCCTGACCGATTTGGGGCATCCCTGCCAGATCCTGGGCGACTATTTCACGGTTATGGAACATAAGAAAAAAGATATCTATAAAATCGCCTATCTGGGCGATGGCAACAATGTGTGCAACTCCTGGCTGACGCTGGCCTCCCGCATCCCGATTGACCTGAGAATTGGAACCGCGAAGACGACGCCGCCCGACAAGAATGCTCTTGAATTGGCTAAGGCTAATAAAGGCAGTCGGATACTGGTCACCGAGGATCCTAAAGAAGCGGTCAAGGATGCCGATGTAATTTATACAGATGTCTGGGCCTCAATGGGACAAAAGGACCAGTCGAAAGAGAAGGCAGAATTATTAAGTAAATATCAATTAAATGCGGCATTGTTGCAAGGAGCCGATCCCGGCTACCTGGTGATGCACTGCCTGCCGGCGGAGCGGGGACGGGAAATAACCGATGAGGTTATGGACGATCCCAAACACTCCATCGTTTTCGACGAAGCCGAAAACAGGCTGCATATTCAGAAGGCCATCATGGTCTTCCTCCTCCAGCAGTAATCACCACGACGGCCGGTTCCGGCACCGGAATGCCGCGAAAGGAGTTGCCACATGTTTTCGAGAAAGACCCTTTCCGGGATCGGCCTTTTCATTATTGTGATTGTCGCCCTGATGGCGGCCGGCTGTTCCGACGATTCGACACCGGTCAGCAATACTGTCGCCGGTTCGTTAACTGATCCGGAGTTTGTACCGGTCAAAACGCAGGTCGATAATCTGCTTGATTCCACGGTGTCATATCTATCCGACGGTTTCGATAATATCTATAACCTCCCCGTGGATACCGGCAGTATCGGCGCCGTTTACGGCCCGATGGGAGCGAATGATACGGCAATTTATGTTTATGCCAACGGCTGGCATATCATCTATGTCGCGCAGTCCAACGCCTATTTTACACGGCATATCTCCGACTCGGTGCAGTACATGCTGGATAATGTGCCGCTTCAGACGGCCGGCGGACTCGATTACCTGCATTATATTCATCGCTGGGATTTCGCCACTCAGAATCTGCTGACTACCCATACCAATATGACCGGCGATGTAAATCTGGAATTTTCCGGCCTGGACGGGACCGTGGCCGGTGTCAATGGCGTCAAAAATTTTGTCGTGGAATGGAATTATATAGGGCTTGATTCGACTGTTGAAGCTCTTTATGACATGAATGTTACAGCCGGCGATATTCAGATAAATAAAACGGCGGCATCCGGATGGGCCAGCGGTTGCCCTTCATCGGGATCTCTGGACATAAATATCAATGAGTCCTGGACCCTGACCGATAATACCGGGAAAAATATGGTGGTGCGGACCTGGAAAGCCGCGGTTCAGTTTATAAACGGCACCGCCAATGTGACAATCACGCGTCTGGGCACAACCTGGCACTACAGTCTTGAACTCTGTACCCCGCCCAGCAATTAAGACACAAATCAGCTTTCTAAAGCCCCGCCCTTAAGGCGGGGCTTTTTTGTTGGCTTGACATAAGCCGCCGGACCGATAAATTGCAGATATGCAGGAAATCGCACGATATTCGGGATGTTTCGTCTGCGGCGACAAAAACCAGATCGGCCTTCAGGCCCGTTTTTATTATCAGGACAATAAGGCTGTTGCCGAATACACCGCCCAGAAAAATTTCGAAGGATATTTCGGAGTGCTTCACGGCGGCATAACGGCGTCGCTTCTCGACGAGGTCATGATTAAGGCCCTTCTGGCCCGAGGAATATATTCCATGACGGTTGAGCTGACAGTCAATTTCCATAAAGCGGTTCTGGTCGGCCAGAAACTATTACTAGAGGGGAGCGTAGATAAAGAGAAGGGACGGCTCTTTGTTACGAAGGGAGAAGCCCGCCTCGAAAACGGCGAAATAGCGGCCACGGCTTCCGGCAAATATCTTCAGGTCAAGGAAGATTTGAAAGATATCCTGACAAAATCGTTGGAGTCGTAGGCCCCGATATTTCGACGGACGGAAATTTACTTCAAAGTTTTTGACAAAACCGGCCCTTAAACTATCTTATATATAAGACATAAGTAGATTTTGAGTGGAAACTGCCTTGCCGTGAGAGGAAATCAGTAATGAGAAAAATTATAATGTTATTTCTGGTTAATTTCGGCCTTTTGATTAGTTCCGCCCCCGCCGATGATCTCTATTTGCTTAAGATAAATAATTATAACGACTTGCGGGCCGTAAATTCTGTCCTGACCAATGCCTATGGGACATTTGAGGGAAAATTCATTGTTGCGCCGGATACGATTCAATTGGCATCATTAAAAGATGCCGGACTGCAACTTGAGATGCTAACTCAGAATGTTGATATGCAAAGGGTATATTCGATCCAGCTGATGCACATTTCCAAAGATCTGATGCGAGTTGCCCTTAATACTCTGGCCGTATCGGGCGATCAGTCGCTGATATTAGCGGATCAATCCCGAGCGGAACAACTGCGTTCGGAAGGGTATTCGGTCATATCTATGGCCGGCAACAGGACGCCCTTCTTTTATGTCCCCCCCAAAATAATGCAGATGCCGATGCAGGATTTCCCGACCGATTCGCTGGCCGACTATGTGGTGCAGGATTCCCTCTACTCATACGTTCATCGCCTGGAGGAATTCAAGACCCGCTATGCTTACGGCGATTCCATCGGGGCCGCCCGCGATTGGATTTATCAGAAATTTCTTTCCTTCGGCTATAGCGAGGTGCGGCTGGATACTTTTCCCGCCAACGGCACGTATCTCAATAATGTATTTTGCATCAAACCGGGCATAAATGAACCTGATAAAGTGATCGTTGTGGGCGGTCATTATGATTCCATTTCAGACCGGGCCCTGACACTGGCTCCCGGAGCCGATGACAATGCCAGCGGGGTCAGCGGCGTCCTGGAGCTGGCCCGAGTTATGAAGGACGTTGCCTTTGATAAAACTATAATCTTCATCGCCTTTAACGGGGAGGAAGTGGGTCTACTGGGATCTTATTATTTTGCGCAGGGGCTTTATAATATGGGAATCGATGTCGAATTTATGCTGAATCTCGATATGATTTCCTACAATCCCGATACGATCGACGATCTATCCCTTTATAGCGGCCCCTTTCGCGGTTATGCCGATTTATGCGCCGCCGCGGCGGGTCGGGTCGCGCCGAGCCTTGTTCCGATTTACGCCGGGACATCTCAAGGGTCGGATCATGTGCCATTTGTCAATCATGGCTATGACGTGACTTTTGTAATTGAGCGGAATTATCAGGCCAATCCAACCTATCATCAAACAAGCGACCTTTCCGTCAATATGAACTACCCCTATATGACCAAAATTATGCGAATGGCGGCGGCGGCGGTCGGCCAGGTGCAAAGCATGCCGGCGCCCGTAGCAATTGAGGATATTCGAGATATCGGCGACGGGCAGTCTCTGCGAGTATATTGGGATAACCAGTGCCACCCCGACTATACTTACAGAATTTACTACGGCACCCAGTCCTCTGTTTATTCGGATTCCGTTGATGTTCCCGCCGGTGTCTGTCATTATGATTTGACCGGCCTGATTGAAGGACAGCAATATTTTATAGGTGTCAAGCCGATTAACCCCGATGGGCACGCCGCGTTATTTTTCAAGGAGTCGACGGGAACATCTTATGTAAGACCCCGCATCCCTTCGAATTTTGTCGCGAGTCCCGACACAGGACAAATCGTGCTTACCTGGAGAGCGAACCGGGAAATAGATTTCAATCACTATCAAGTTTTGCGACGGGATTCTCTGAGCGATTGGAGCGTTCTGGCCGACAATATAACCGATACAATGTTTCGCGACACATCGGCTCCGGGACAAATAACATTTCAATATATTTTGCTGGCGCTCGACAATGATTTCAACGAATCGGACAGTACGGCTGTCAGCAGTGCGGTCCGGGCCACTTTCAATAGGGGTGTTTTATTTGTCGATGAGACCGCTTCCGGCGGACTTAATCCGTCGGACTTCCTCCAATCCGCTTTCTACGATAGTATTTTTGACGGTTATAATTATAGCCAAATCGGTATAAATGCCCCAACCCAGAAGCTGTCCCGCTCTTTGGCCGGACAATACAGCTCTGTTCTCTGGTTTGACGACGACTATGCAGGGCATCTTCTCGCCAATTCGATTGATTCGTTGCAATGGTATCTGGGATTTGACGCAAACCTGTTTTTGGCCGGCTGGAGGACAATTTATTGGGTGGCCGGCTCGGTACCCCTGGATCCCGGGAATTTTGTCTATGATTTTCTGGGAATCAATCAAGTAACTGAAAATAGCCCATACGATTTTGACGGGGCCATCGGCGAGAACGGCTGGCCCGATGTACAGATTTCGGCGACCGGCACCTTCGGTGCGGCGATGTCAAATATTGGTAAATTCGCTCTCCGTCCCGGAGCACAGGTGATTTATCGGTATCATTCGTTGTCAGGTAATCCCGAATTTGACGGCCAACCGGCCGGGGTGCTTTTTGTCGACGGACAGAGCAAAAGAATCGCCCTCTCATTTCCCATATACTATTTGACGGAATCATCGGCGCATATGCTATTGGCAAAAGTGCTGGAAACATTCGGAGAAGGTTTCGCGCCACAGCCGTATGGAGACGCCAATATGGATGGCCGTGTCAATCTTCGCGATATTACCCTGTTAATGAAATATCTCTATAGGGGTGGACCGGCTCCGGCGGATCAGACCTATGCCGATGCCAATGGCGACTGTATTTTGAACCTGGCCGATGTTTACTATCTGATTAATTATTGCTATCGTCACGGCCCGGCGCCGATCAAAGGGTGCCTGTTAGTGAAAGAGTGATTTTTTGTATGTTACGGCAGGCGTTGGTTTATTTGTAAGATTGACGGATGGAGGGCTGGTCACCCGGTGGGTATATTTTCGGCCATTCCGGGTTCTGGGAAAGGGCGTAATTGGCATGCCGATTAATCGCAATATTGCCTTGAAACCGTCCTGAAAAGGTGTCTTTATAGCTACTCCTATCTCTATTGTCGGCTGAAGCGGGTTGCATATTTTTATATAAAAATATGCCCTTAAATTTTCCCGATCAGCCCGGCACCCGACCTAATCCTTTGCCGTTTATTCAATTAATATAAAAAGACTTCTCTGTCCATCTCCGGCATCCGAGTTGCTGTTTTCATTACAAAATTACTCTTTTGGGAATAGGATTATGGAATGAGATTTCGAATTGTGTCCACAACCGGTATTCATCCGATTATGCAAATCAGGGAAAAAGGAAGCGAAAGCTATGTAAGCCATATACAACAAGTCGGTTCTATTCCCAACCCGGCGGCCCTATTTCCCGTCGGCTCATCGCGCTACCTTCTCCTGGGCGACAGCAGTTTTTTGGAGGCCCTGCACAAATTACAGATCAATATGATTCCGGCGCTGATTCTTACGGATAAGAAAAAAATCATGGTGGAAGCCTCGGCGGCAATCGAGGGTTTAAGCGAAAATCATATCAAGGAATTCGCGGCCGCTTTTCCTCGTGATATTGTTTTGGCCCCGATCAAGGGACGAACTCCGCTTGAAAAAAATTATGATATTGCTCGAATCGTATTACCTGATAATTCGGAATATCACCTGGCCGTAAGGCGGCACGGCTCGGCCAGATTCTCGGGACGATTTTTTGATTTCCTGACATTTTTATCATCCCGCTTCCATCTCGCGGAGCCGATTTTTCCCAGTCATCTTCAATCGGCCACTCTTAAAAGTACCTGCGACCGCAGTCTGGTGGAGATTCTTGATCTCTCGCTTGACGATATTATTTCAGCGGTTCACGGCGGATATTTGTTCCCGGCCGGATTGATACGCTTCGATTACGGTCTGCGGGTGGTGGGAGTAAATTACCCCATTCGGGTCCTCACGGACAAGGCTCCTTTAAGGGAAAAGGAAAGATTCCTGTATGATCTTCTGAATCTCCGCCTTACCAGCGGTCACGCCGAATATGTGCGGAGCGGCGTATTCCTTCTTAATTCTTGAAAGCCCAAAAATCTTATTGAATCCCGTTGTCGGGAGACATAAATTACCGGCATTATGCTGGTAATTTATGCCGACCAATGTCTCCAGTGCGGCGGGTGTGTTTCGCTTTGCCCGGTGGAAGCGTTGTTTTTATCATTTGACCGGCTGGAATGCAATTTCGACATATGTACCTCTTGCGAAATTTGCGTCGAATTTTGTCCTGTCGGGGCGCTGGAAATAAAAAATGCAGTCGAAGTATGATGCCGTAGTTATCGGAGCCGGGCCATCCGGTTCAATGGCCGCCTATGAAATCGCGGCGGCGGGACACTCGGTATTACTCCTGGAAAAGCACTCCGCGCCGGGGATCCCGTTATGTTGCGCCGAGGCTGTCTCGCGGCCATCCCTGGAAAGACTTATAACCCCTCAAAAGGAGTGGATTGCGGCCGAAATAGATGCCGTGCGGGTTATTGCCGCAACCGGGGAAAGTGTCATTGTCCGGCATCCGGGAGCAGGATGCATTCTCGAACGAACCATTTTTGACCCGGCGCTGGCGAATCGCGCCGTGCAAGCCGGAGGTCAACTTGTCTGTAATGCCATGGGGATGGAATTGCAGGGGGGAAATGGTGCCTTTACGGCGCTCAATGTCGTTATGCCGGACGGTTATTCCATCCGGGTCGAAGCGCGAATTTTCATAGCGGCCGATGGAGTGGAATCGAAACTTGCCCGACAGGCGGGTCTCAATAAATTGATTCCTCTGGGTGAAGTGGAATCATTGCTTCAATACCGGGTCGAAGGGATTTCGATTCCAACCGATACCGTCGAGTTTTATGTCGGAAAGGAAATTGCGCCGCAAGGATATGTTTGGGTTTTCCCCAAATCGGCCCATTCCGCCAATATTGGACTGGGCATAATCGCCGACAATCGTCGCTGGCCGCTGACAGGCCAATCATTGGACCGATTTATTAAAACGAAATTCGGGGGAGGAGAAATAACCGGTCGATTTTGCGGGCTGGCTCCCAAGTATCAGGGGAAGAAGATGTTTCGACAACACAATTTACTGGTGGTC
>CALMKK010000266.1 GCA_937867135.1 uncultured candidate division Zixibacteria bacterium | reverse complement strand
CCGTAAATTCCGGTTTCATCACCGTATGACAGGTCTTGCCGCAAAAATTCACCGACTCGCTGTAATGAAACGCTTCGTAACTGCCGACGGCGCTGACGGCCAGGAAGATAATCGTCCCGAAGAAAAATATAGCGGTGGCGTTCCGGTGGCTCCGCTTGTTTAAATCTATATACGGCCACCGGGGATACGACACCACCCCGTCCCGCCGCCATTTTTTCCAGGTACGGTACATTCCGATCGGAATCAGAGCCAGACCGCCGAGAAGAAATGGCGGCATGACCATGTACATAAAGACGCCGAAATACGGGTTGGAATCTCTGGAAAATATCGAGATACCCATCAGCAGCAAAATCAATGTGCCCGAAATTACCGCAATTATGACACCGGCCGTGCTGAGCCAATTATAAACTAACCGGGGAAATTTCAACTCTCTCATATTTTATGTAACCCTATCGCTTCGGATATTAATATCCCTATTCATTCCAAATATCATAGATAATAAAAGGAGATTTTTAGTTCTTTTCAAGAGTTCTTATCTTGAAATAGAGGGCGATGACAAGAATAGTTATCAGTAACGTGGCGATCCCCAGCCCTTTCCGGCGGAAATAATAATCGGATATCTTCTTCTGCCCTGAATTATAAATCTTGTCCGCCGCTGCGGAACCGTCCTGCGCCGTTTTCGTAACCACTGTCGCGTCGAAAAAGTGAACCTCGTTGGCGCCCTGAATAATGGCCTGCTTCACGTCGTTCAGCGCAAACCGCTCGTCGGTCACCATCATCCCCTTCTGGTCCGCCTGATCGATTTCGCCGACCGCCCTGTTATAAGCGTTATTGAGATGGCTAAGCGCCATATGAATCGAATCGGCGACCGCAAATCCCCGGGTCCCGTCGTTGGCCGCATGACAGCGCACGCACAGCGATGAATCCGATGTTCCCACCCAATTCAATTGCGGTTTCTGAACAAAATGATTCGAATGGCAGGTCTCGCATTCCGGAAAACCGGCTTCATCGAAGGCTTTCTTGTGCGGCGATTTGGCAAAATTGTCGGCCACCAGGGCATGGCAGAGGCCGCATACCGCGCCCAGCGAGGTCACTCCCGGCGGCGTGGCGCCATGATTACCGTGACAGCTGTTGCAGGCCGGGGCGCCATTATCCTTGTTAACCAATAACGCGATTCCGTGAACCGATTTTTGATATTCTTCGTATTGATTGGTCGGAATTCCATATTCTTTCATATAGGATGTATCGGCATGGCATTTGGCGCAGGTCTTGGGAACATTCTGAATATTGACCGTCGATGTCGGCGTCAGCGGCGATTCGATATTATGAACCGAATGGCATGAAACGCAATTGGCCACCTTGCCGTCCCCTTTTTCGAAAAGACGCATCCCATGCACCGAAGTCTTGTATTTCTCCAGCTGATCGGTCGGCAATGATGGATTATGCTTCACCATATACACCGGATCGCTGTGACACGAGGCGCAGAATTGCGGTATTTCGGCCGGCTTCGGCACCCCTTTAAATCCTTTGGTTTTTCTCACCACATCCATATCGTCCGCATTGGGGTTGCCCCCGTGGCAATCAGAACATCCCAGCCCGGCCTTGAAATGAACGTCAAACTTGATTAATTTCGAGGGCGCTTTTGCACCTTCTTCCCAGGTAGCATGACAATCCAAACAACCGTCGCCGCGGCCGATCGCCGGCATTAAAGCCATTATGACCGCCAACATCACCGCCGGCCTCAACCGGCGCATAATTGAGATTCGCCGGTTCATTTCAAGATATATCCTATAATTGTCATGGTTATTATGAATATCACCACTACCCAGCCAAAGGCATTTATCAATATCGGTTTCTGCCCCTCCATATTCTTTCGGGCCAGGAACGGCACCAGCATCCAGAGCAGGCCGCCCAGCGACATCACCCCGATACCGATTAATTCCCCTTCAACCGAGAGGAGATGGGCTGGCATGAATTTCAGGGCCTGAAACGCAAACATGAAATACCACTCCGGCCGAATCACCGGCGGCGGAGGCGCAAACGGATCGGCCTTCTGACCCAACGGCCAATGAACCACGCCGATACCATCGGGAAAAACTACCGCCAGCACCGCCAAAATATTCAGCATAATCAGCCAGATCAGCAGTTCCCGCATGAGAAAATTCGGAAAGAAAGGATAATATTTACGTGGCCCCGCGGCCCCTTTCTCCCATTCCAGCGGCTCCGACATCCCCTGCCGTTGGATAAAGAAAAGGTGAAATGATAATAGAACGGCGAATAATCCCGGCAAAATCGCCACATGCAATCCGAAAAATCGCCCGATCGTTGCCCCGGTGACATCATCGCCGCCCCGCATCACCGTCATCAAAAATTTCCCGACGAACGGCAATGCCCCCGCCATCCCGGTCCCCACTCGGGTGGCAAAAAACGAAAGCTCGTTCCATGGAAGCAAATACCCCGAAAATCCGAACATTAGACCCAATCCCAGAAGAAGCACTCCCGAAACCCAGGTCATTTCGCGCGGATTGCGATAAGCATGGGTGAAAAATACCGAAAACATATGTATAAATGCGGCCAGAATCATCAGATTGGCCGACCAGGAATGAATCGCCCGGATAAGCCAGCCGAACGAGACTTCCGAAATTATAAATTTCACCGATTCATAGCCGGAATCGGCCCCCGGCCGATAATAGAGGAGCAACAGGATGCCGGTCACCACCTGCACCACGAAGAAAAAGAGGGTCGCCCCGCCGAAATAATACCAGATCGAACCCCGATGTTTCGGCACCACCTTGTGCGACATATACTCCACCAGGGTCGCGATTTTCAGCCGTTCATCGACCCAGGTGTAGAGGCCCTTGCCGACCCTTTTCGGTTCGAGTTTCTGCTCTATCATCCCTGGCCCTCGGCCACAATTATTTCGCCGGTGGTTTTGTTTATATGAACCGCATATTGTTTCAACGGCCGTGGCGGCGGACCGGAAATATTCCGCCCCTCCAAATCATACTTGCCGTTATGGCAGGCGCACCAGATAAGGCCCAAATCCTTTCGATATTGAACCGTACAATCAAGATGAGTGCAGACGGCGGAAAGAGCGCGGATTTGATTATCGGGGGTCAAAATGACGATGCCGAGCGTGCGGCCGAATTTGAAAATCCGGAAGTGCTTCTCATCTTCCTGCAGATCCTTTAACTTAAAAGGGAGCTTAACCTGGGAAACATTGGCTTCGCCCGAGGCCGGCGGGACCATATATTTCACGACCGGATACAAAACGGAGCCAAGAAAGGCGATTACTCCTCCCCCGATAAGCCAGTTTAAAAAACCCCGCCGATCTTGATTGGCATTATCCAAGCCGCCTCCGAAAATAAATACTTTTTATATCGATGAAGTCCATATTATAAAATTATTATTGTCCTGGCAAGAGGAAATTTCTCTTATTCCCCGTACCGGCTCTTATAAAATTCCTGAATTTTCTTCAAAGCATCTTTCCCCAACCCGTCGCGGTACCACAGATGCCCCGGCTGGGTATAAATATATTTATCGAACAGCTTCGCCGCCGTTTCCTCCCCGGCCACCTCTTTCACCTGAGGCAAAAATTCCATATAAAACACCTTGGCCACTTCATAAAGACCGTGCCACCAGGCATAATCCGGCCCCTGCATCGCCGCCCCGTGCCGTGCCCGTCTCCCCTGATGGTGCCACATTTCATACCACGTCCACTCAATCGGGTCGTCGAAATCGGCTTGCGATATTTTGCCGGAGGCCTTTAACTCGTCCATAATCGCTTTGGCCGGTTTTGCGAATTTTTCATCGTACAAATCCACCAGATCGTCGAATTGCGCATAGGCGCCTTGAACGAACGATTTTTCATGACACTGGGCGCAAACATTTTGCATCCGCTCCCGGCGATTCTGCCAGCTCAATACCCCTTTGACTTTTTTCATCTGTCCGTCGGAGGCCTTATACATCGATCCCGCCGCCGGTAATACCGGGTTGTCTCCGGTGATATCTTCTTTGGTCTCGTCGTCGAAGACCACCATATTGAGTTTAACTGAAATCGGTGGACGAAGCGTCCAGGAAATCCGTTCCCCGACATCATGGGTGGTCGCCTGCTGACCGGAACCGCTCATATGACAGGATGAACAGGTCGGGCCGACAAAATACTCCTGCCCGGCCCGCCACGGCTGGCCGTCAAGTTTCAAATTTTCCCGCTCCGCGTGATATAGAACCCCGTGTTTGGATTCGTTCCATACCTCTATTTGCGGATGGTCCGGCCCCAAATGGCATTTACCGCAGGCCTCCGGCTGACGGGCCTGTCTGACCGAAAATTCGTGCCGGGCGTGGCAGGCGGAACAGGAACCGCGTGACCCGTCGGGATTGATCCGCCCCATACCGGTGTTGGGCCAGGTATCCGACGTGGGATGGCCGGTGGAATCAATCCGCACCACCCCGCCGTGACACTGCTTGCACCCGACATTGACCACCGGCTCTCCCCCGATAACTTCACCGAGAAGGTTGTCCAGGGAACCGAGCCCCTACGCCTTCACCACCCGGCACGGGGGCGCCCCGGGCGCGAAGAGCGGTCCCACCAGGTTGCGCGCGTCCACCACCAGCCGGACCCCCCGGTAGAGCTCGGGCCGCTTGAACGCGTCGTGGGCGGTGGAGACCACCAGGGCGTCGACTTCGCCCCTCCGGATGGCCCCCAACGCCTGCTCGGCCTCATCCAGTCGCAGCCGAAGGTCTTCTATTTCCAGGACCATGTCTTTTTTTAGCTTTTCTTTTACCATTGTCTGTTCCCTAATATTTTCCGGCATTCTTTAGTTCGAAAATAGCGTTATTCGTCCAACGAGCTCTATTTTCAT
>CALMKK010000265.1 GCA_937867135.1 uncultured candidate division Zixibacteria bacterium | reverse complement strand
CATTTTTTTGGTACTACTGAAATCGGCCGCTTTAATACTATAGAAATAAACCCCAGAGGCCGCATCATTTCCGAACTGGTTTTTCCCGTTCCAATTCACTTCATGATGACCGGCGTCCAATTGTCGGTCGAGTATGGTGGCTACCATTTCGCCAAGAATATTTCTTATCTCAAGCACCACTATAGAAGGCTTCGGCAGATCAAAGGCAATCGTGGTTTGCATATTAAAAGGATTGGGCCTGCAGGGATACAAATTATACTCCAACGGAAGCAGGGGCGAATCCTGAGAGGTCATTTTGGCTCCGCCATCGCAGTTACACCCTTCTTGCGGTATGGTGATTGAAACAGTTCCCGCCGTCGTGGATGCAAAATATGCCGTATCATAAGTGGCATACACGAGGACACCGTTGCTGAATGTCGGATGAGCCGTATATTGATGACCCGGCTCGAGACCGCAGTGCGGCTTATAGTAAATATCAGCGACTTTAGTATAATTCGCCCCATTAGCCGCAATCACTGCAAATGCACTATCTGATGACAGCCGATATGATTGCGCTGATAATTTTGTGGCGCTGACACCTGATATTGGAGAGACGGATTCAATATAGATATCGTTGGCTGTACTTACATCCAGTGTAAATCCAGAAAGGTCAATATTGTTCCGAAGTCGGATTTCGCCGGGAATTCCGCCACAGTCGGTTCCTGAGCTGTTTGTGGCACTGGCCTCGCCGACATAGACCATTATGGAGTCAGTATGTAGTATAAGACGTTCACTCGCCGAATCAATGACAATATTACCAGTGGTATCAATGATTCTAAACTTTGGTTTGCCGGGGATGCTGTCCATATATCCAAAGTGGATTTGCTGTTGTCCATAATCTGGGTTGTAACTATTCGGCACAAATTCAAGCGTTAGTTTACATAGAGATTCGTAGGACTCAGATTCTGGATAATAATTATCATATTGAGCATTATGAACAAGATGAACATGGACAGTGTCATCACCATTAATGGAACGCTCAAAATGCGCGGCAGGCGAATTCATATCGGTCACGTAAGCATTTATAAATTTCGTCGTAAGGTAATTGACAATAATGTTATCAGTTGTCATGCCTATCGGGAATTGACTCTTTAGTTTAATAATGGCCCGCGCTGTCCTGTCTGACTTGGATACTATATTATCGCTCTCCGCATCATTAAAATCTGTCAATATTTCAGTGTTGACACCCAAGCTAACTTCCCCATCTACAAGTTCGTATGATCCTTTTAGCTGGCTACACAAAGAATCTCGCGCGACCTGTATATAACAAGAATCATCAAGAAAATATAGATGGGCAATGTAACTCGAATCAGTCCATTTACTTGTCGGCTTTGATGTAAACTTTAAATAATATAATTCGCTGGGTTCCGTGGAATCAGGCACCATTCCAATTAGCTCAATTTTTACAGTATCCTTATTTCTTGAGAATAGCACGTCCTGCATCAGCCAAAGCGTCGTATCAGCCACATAACCCGTATCATATTGAATTAAAGTAGAATCAAATATGATAAACTGATGAACATTGTAGGTGTTGAAATTTGCCGAATAATAGACGGGAACAGTAACCTGCTTTTTTACACCGCCAATTGCAACGACCGAATCAATTCGCGTGGTAGCCGAATAATCGGCCGATCTTACAGCCCCATGCGTGAAATGTGATGCGCTACTTACATATTTTCGCTCCGAACCGTTCACAATAGGATATTCATAATAATTATCGAATAATCCATAAAATATGAATGGTATATCGGTATTTTCATATGTGCATTTCAGATAGCATTTCAATCTGGCATAACAAACATATCCTTCTGCTGTCGTAATTGATGAATTTGTCGTTAGAAGCACTCTAAATGTCGTGTCATTGAACTTTATAAGCGAGACAGCATTACTATCTGGCCAATTTTCTGTAGGAATGACTTCTATTATGTGAACAACTGATGTATCCACAGCAAATTGAAATTGAATATGGTCGACGTTTTCCATTTGCAGATAGTCTTGCATAAGGAAATTTATATAGCCTATAGTATCAGCCGCTGTGCCACTGGTAAAGATTGTATCTTTTTCAAATTTGAAACGAAGTGATAAACTTGGAGTATATTGCGGCGGATTTGAACCATAGGCCGCTGTAATAAATATCAATGCCAATATCAAAAGCATTAATGGCCTTGAGCTATATTTTGCCAATAACATGTTTCCTCCAAAGATTAATTCATTGTTATTTAGGAATTTCAGAAATGTCAGCACCCATATCAGGAGGTGAACGTGGACATTGCAAATTATCTATTTTCATAAAGTTGTTAGGCCAATTGATCATAACTATACTAAACGAGCCTGACAGATCCTGACAGTCTGGCTTTAATTAATTTTTAAGATATTGAAGATTTATTGCCACGCAAAAAACCCAAAGCGTTTAAGTCGGTGTCACATAAACGGATAAATAAATTTCTGTCTAAAATAATCAAAGCACCGGATTTTCAATTATTTTTTCAGAATCTTGATTATGGACCGGCTTATTATGATTTGGATTGTTCGGAGAGCGTCGGGAATTGCATATATGCAAAACAGTGGCGGAGCTTCGAAATTTGCTTTGAGATATCTAGAAATCCTCAATTGTCGCGCGTGTCTCGAAAAAAGACTATTGACCAAGCATCATTTTTCGTTTGATATTTCGAATTCGCCCCATTAACACATCGTCGGCGCTCGGACTCAATTGGCCTGTCTTACGCAGCCGATCATAATAATACAGGGCTGAATCGTATTGTCTATCTTGTTCAAACGTGGATCCCATCTTTTCCAACGCTGGCGCAAAATCGGGAGCGGAAATTAAGGCTTTGTGATAATATTCCTTTGCCTCAATGTGATTGCCCCGTATTTGAGCCAGTAGGCCCAGGCCAAAGTTGAAATGAGGATAGGTAGGAAAAATAGAGATACCCTTCTGATATATTTCTCGGGCTTTGTCGGTTTGTCCAATCCTCAAATATGATGTAGCCAGAGGGCTGTATACCGTCAAATTATCGGGAAGGATTTCGAGCGCCTTCTCCATGTGCAGAATGGCATCTTTGTAGTCCTCTTTTTCCATATAGACATTACCGAGCATTAGCTGAAATTGCGACCGATTTTCTTTGGAATCAATATTGCCACCCCCATTTAATCCGATAATTAAAACTCCACTTAATAATAATGGTACTATTAGATTCCGCGGCGACGCTTTCAAATCGTTGATTATCTCCGAAATTGCAAAGGCCGCGAATATGATTGCCAGCGGAATGATCGGCTGTCGAAAGCGCGAACATACAAAGAAGGTCGAAACTGCAACTGCGACTATCATAATAAATGCAGCAGGCATAAATGCATTTTGCCTGGATTTCACGGCATAATAAAATCCAAGGAACATAAGTGGAAACATAATCCCGGAAGGAAAATTCAGCCCAGATTGCCATAAAAGGATTTTTATTAATAGACTATAGGTACTGGCATAATAGGGCGAGTTAATATTGATTATTTCCTGCCCGTGCCAGAACAAAAAGAATTTCTTGAGCAACAATATTGCAGCATGTTCAAGATTACCCTTCATCTCTCCCAAGGTCCTGCTATACCAGAATGATGATATTTCACTCTGAGCCATCTTACGGCCTGTCAGCCTCTCAGCTTCATCGCTCGAGGATGTCCAAACATTATCTTCATATTTTCCGGTACGATACTGAGGGCCCAAAGCCACGACAGTAATTCCATCGGCGCGGGCGGAATTGCCAATATAAAAATTGGCGCCGCCTTGAGTCGATATGAAAACAAATTCATGCCCCTTAATTATATTTGTAAACGTGACGGGTAGAATGGGGATTAGCACAAATGATGTAAATATTATTGTCTTAACGACAATGTCCCTAGTCAATCTTCTTTGATTTTTAATAAATAGGACAAGGGGATATATAATTAACGCCGGAAGGATGACTGGACGGGTTATCGCTGCAAGGCCGCATATAATACCGGCCAATGCACGATACTTGAAGCTTCTGCTCTTTACAGATAAATATATCAAGTATGCGGAAAGAGTATACAATAGGACTTCAAGAGATGTCGTCAAAGTCTCGCCTTCATAGATAATGAGTGTCGGGTAGAGGGCCACAATTATTCCTGCAATAATCGCCGTTTTGGAGCCAAAAAGCCGCTGTGCGAAGAGATAAGAAATTGCGGTAGAGCCAATTCCCAACAGATTTTGAAATATTATTACCGGCCAGACGGAAGTCCCAAAAATTTTATAGAGAGCCGCCAGAACATAGGGATAAAGTGGTGCTCTAAAAAAGGCTAAATTGGCGGTAGTGCCGTCTATTATATCCTTCGCCCAATTATGAAACACCAAGCTATCAAGATGATAGTCATTCAACAAAATGTTTTGGGGGAGCTGCAGATCGTATAATAGCCGAGCCATACCTGAAATAAAAACAATAATAATAATATGTCGCCAAATAGTAGGTGGCGCGCTCTGCTCAGCAGTTCTACTTGCTTTATCTTTGTTTTTATTCATTGCATTTCGTATAAAGGTCCATCTTAGAATCTGAAATTCACCTCTTCTTATGTCCAAATTGCATATCTTAATGAATAAAATAATGAGAAACAAAGATAAATGCAAATAATCGTCATTTAGAAAATCGTGATTTTCCGATAACTGCTATCCTTATGTTCAATTATTTGCGTGCCGAGTGAACAATATTATGGGCGGCCAATTGCCTTTTTTATGTTCTCTGCTTCCTGCAAATTTGGTTGCAGTTTCAATGCAGAATCAGCGTAATTTATGGCCGAAAGGCTATCTCCTAAAGCTACATGCCCTTTGGCAATTGTTAAATAGTAACCTGGATCTGCCTTATAGGTCTTTGCAAACTTGCTAAGGTCGAATTTAAGATTCGCTTTGGCATCAGCATTACTTGGATTTGCTGCAAGTTTATTAATATCGCGCTCAAGTCGAATTCGAG
>CALMKK010000264.1 GCA_937867135.1 uncultured candidate division Zixibacteria bacterium | reverse complement strand
CGGTTGCCTGTTTTGATCATAATTCTGTTACTTCTGGAAATATTTCAATAGAAGAGCCAGAGTATCCCGTAATTGCCCTCGTTCGACAATTTTATCGAGAAAACCTTTTTCGAGGAAAAACTCCGATGATTGAAACCCCGGCGGCAAATCCTGTCCGATTGTCTCCTTAATCACCCGGGCGCCGGCGAAACCGAGAAGCGCCTTTGGTTCGGCAATTATAACATCGCCGAGCGAGGCATAGCTGGCCATCACTCCGGCCGTGGTCGGATTGGTAAGAATGGAAATAAAAGGCAGTCCCTTTTCCGCCAGAACCGCCAGAAGAGCCGATGTTTTAGCCATTTGCATTAATGACAATATCCCTTCCTGCATTCTCGCTCCGCCGGAACAGGAGACTATTATCAGCGGCATCTTGAGCTCAATCGCCCGCTCTATCGCCCGGGCCACTTTCTCCCCCACGACCGAACCCATCGACCCGCCGATAAATTCAAAATCCATTATGGCAAACGAGATTTTTACTGAATCGATGGAACCGATGCCTGCGATTACGGCATCTTTCAGGCCCGATTTTGTCTGAGCTCCCTTGACCCGATCGACATATTTCTTGGAATCCTTAAAATGAAGCGGATCGAGCGATTCAAGGTTGACATCATATTCTTCGAGCCGGCCGTCGTCAAGCAGGATTTTTATATACTTGGCGCTGGAAATACGAAAATGATAATTACAATTGGTGCAAACCCAGTAATTGCTTTCCAATTGCTTGGTATATATGATTTCGCCGCAGGAGGAGCATTTCGACCATAGACCATCGGGAATTTCCTTCTTTTCCTGCCGCGCCAGCCCTTCCTTAGCTTTCCTGAACCATTCCATAGTATTCTCACTCCTCCCCGAGGTTTTTAACCATCACAATGGCATCCTCATTAGGGAAGCGATAATATCCCGGCCTCCGATAAAGCTCCGAAAATCCGAATTGCCTATATAAACCAATGGCGGCCGAATTGCTTGGCCGCACATCCAGAAAAATATACTCACAATCCGCTTTTTTTGCAATTTCAAAGATATGGCTTATAAGCCGTTTGGCAATAGATTTCCTTTGAAATTCCGGCGCCACCCCGACATTGATAATCTGAGCCTCCCCGGCCGAGATAATATATCCAATGTAACCGGTTACCGTCCCGTCACTTTCCGCCACCAAAAAGCCGCCGTTATCTCTCTGCAATTCCTCTTCAAAGGCCACCATCGGCCAGGGATCGCTGAAAATACGGGTCTCAATCAATGTAATCGAAGCAATGTCAAATGGCCGCATCGGACGTATCACAATTGAAAATTCCTGCTTCCTGACTTCATTCATAACGAAACCTTGGCCGGAAATTTTTGAACATAAATCGGCTCCAGCCGTGCCAGATCATCCCCGCCATCAGCCAAAAGCTCTCCCCCTCTTTGCAGAAAATCGTCGATTGAAATAAATGA
>CALMKK010000263.1 GCA_937867135.1 uncultured candidate division Zixibacteria bacterium | reverse complement strand
GCCGGAAGGACACTTCGGAGAATATGGGAACCATCGAGCGGAAAAAGCGGAATCAGATTAAAAAAGGCAAGGGAGACATTGATCATGACACCGAAGAAAAGAAAATGCATTATCCCGGTGGGCAGATCAAGAGTGCTTTGCCCCAGGGTTCGGAACACCAGGCCAAATGCCAACCCCAAGCCCATATTGGACAGCGGCCCGGCGGCGGAAATCCAAAAATCCGCGACCCGGGGATTGCGAAGATTATAAGGATTAATCGGGACCGGTTTGGCCCAGCCGAAACGGAAACCGGAGAGAAACATCATGATGGTTCCAAAAAAATCGAGATGGGCCAGCGGATTGAGGGTCAGCCGTCCCAAATCGCGGGCGGTATTATCGCCGAAACGATAGGCGATATAAGCGTGGAAAAACTCATGGACAGTCAGCGAAAAGAGAATTACCGGCGCCGCTATGAGCGCATTCTTTAAAAAATCAGGCCCGAACATTTTCTATTCTACATCCTTTTCTATGCATAAATGCCGCGGAGCATCATTACATCGACCACCCGCTGAATGGCCAGCATAAAAGCCGCCATCCGCAAATGGACCTTATTTTCCAAAGCAACCTGCAGGACATCATTGAAGGCCCTCGTCATTATCCGTTCCAGACGGGCGTGCACTTCCTCTTCCGACCAGAAAAAGCCCATTCGATCCTGCACCCATTCGAAATATGATACTGAAACGCCGCCCGCATTGCAAAGAATATCGGGAATCACGAAGATATTTTTCTTTTCCAGAATCGGATCGGCCTCCGGAGTGACCGGCCCATTGGCCCCCTCGGCAATTATTTTGGCCCGAATTTTGTCGGCGTTGGCATCGGTTATCTGATTTTCCAAAGCCGCCGGAGCCAGAATATCGACATCGACATAGAGCAAATTCTTAATATCAAACGGCTGGGCGCCGGGAAATCCGACAATACTTCTATTCTTGCTTGTGGCAACATACTTTATCAGGGCCTCGACATCGATGCCGTCAGGATTATATAGCGCGCCGAAGACATCGCCGATATGGGTTACCTTCACCCCGATTTTCTGAAGATACTGCGCTGTCACGGAGCCGACATTGCCGAATCCCTGCACGGCGGCAGTGGCGTTACTTGCGCACATCCCCAGATGAGCCAGCGCCTCGCGGACGGTAATAACGACACCCATGCCGGTGGCTTCGCGGCGTCCGAGGGAGCCGCCCAGAATGACCGGTTTGCCGGTCACGACTGAGGTCACGGTATGCCGTTCATGCATTGAAAAAGTATCCATAAACCAGGCCATAGTCTGTTCGGAGGTATTGACATCGGGAGCAGGGATATCTTTTTCCGGACCGAACAGGTCGATCAAATCGGCCGTATAGCGTCTGGTCAGCCGCTCCAACTCGCCGACGGAGAGCTTCGACGGGTCGCAGGCAATGCCGCCTTTGGCGCCTCCGAAAGGAATATTCACGACCGCGCATTTCCAGGTCATCCAGGAAGCGAGCGCTTGGACTTCATCGAGCGTCACATCGGGATGGAATCTCAGGCCGCCTTTGCCGGGGCCGCGGACGATGGAATGCTGGACCCGGTATCCGGTGAACATCTGGAAACTGCCGTCGTCCATCCGCACCGGCAACTTGACAATCGTGGCCCGGCGCGGATATTTTATGAATTCGAGCAGATCGCCGCTGATATTCAATTTGGCCGCCGCCTGGTCGAATTGCTTCATCACGTTCTGGAACGTGGAAACCGGGATTTCATCGGATTTCAAATTTTTCGCTTCAGTCATATATTTCTCTCCAAAGAGATAATTTGCCTTTATTTCAGTTTTACGGAAATGAACGGCGACGGCTCATAAAAACGCCATTTTTTCCCCAGACCCTTTTTTATTCCGATGCGCCGCGACCGTTCTATTTTCACCGGTTTATAACCGCGGTCTTCCAGATAAAGTTTCGAGCCGGTCAGGTCAAGACCGTTTTCATCGCGATTCAGTCCGAAGGCCCGGCATAATTTCCCGGGGCCGTTGGTAAGACGATTCCCTGCAGGTTTATCAAAATTGCGGCGCATCAGGGCGAGTCCCTCCTCCGGTTCGGCCCCGCGAATGAGCACCGCCGCGGGAAATCCCTCCTGCTCGGTCACGACATTGAGACAATGATACATTCCATAAATAAAATAGATATAGCTGAATCCGCCCGGCCCATACATAATTTCATTGCGCGGGGTTTTGCCGACCGCGGCATGACAGGCCGGATCATTCTCACCGATATAAGCTTCAACCTCCACCAATCGGGCCGATATTATCCCGGAGGGGGTGGAATAAACCAGATACTTCCCCACCAAATCCCCGGCGACTTCGAGGGTCGGTCGAAGGTAAAAAGCCCGGTCAAGTTTCATTTTGATATTCGGCAAGTTCGGCTTATTCGTCACAATAAGGGAACAACTCATAGGCGATGGCGGCGGCATTTTCGAAATCAAACGCCACATCTTCGGGCGAATGAGCATCGGAGCCGATGGCCGCAATCCGCACCCCAATTTTTCGGGCGAGATTGATTATTTCCATCGACGGATAATATTCCGCGTGCCCTTTGCGGAGCGCGGAAGTATTGATTTCAATCCCGACATCATTCTCGACCATCGCTTCAAAGACCGGCTCGATTCGTCCTTGATGAATATGCAAAATCGCATCCCCATAAAATTGCAGGCCGTATTTTTTGTAAACATCGATATGGGCGACAGCATCAAACAGGCCGCTTTGCACCGCCTTTTCCATAGTGGCGAAATAGCGATCCGCCATCTCATCGACTCTGAACCGAGAAAAACACTTTTCGAAGCGGGTATGGCAACAGACGCAAATGTCTTCGATATCATGAATGGCCGCCAGTTTATAATGAAATTCAAAGCGGGAAAATAATTCACCGATTAATTTTTCGCATCCGGCATAATAGCCGACTTCGATACCGCAGCGGACCTCCAGACCGATCGGGTAATATAGGTCGTTGGCCTTTTGCACCGTCTCAACGTATTTGGCCACCGCATCGAATGTCAGGGGCGCCCGAACGCCGTCGACAACCATCATCCGTTCCTCGGCCGGGCCGTTTGGATTGGAATCATAATGGGTGGTGAAACAGATTTCGGCCAATCCCTTTTTTAGAGCCGCCTGACAATGGTCATCGACCGACCCGACGGCATCAATGGAAAAATCGGGATGAATATGATAATCGGCAAGAGATATATCATTATTAAGCGGCATATGCGATTCCTCAGACAAAGCGTCTTCCGGCCAGAAACGGATTATTTTTTCGCTCCGATCCGACCGTAGTTATGGGGCCGTGCCCCGGATAGCAAATGATATCATCGGGCAGACTCAGAATATACTTATCGATAGAATCGATCAACTGCTGATAATTTCCCCCCGGCAGGTCGGTCCGGCCGATGGAACCGTTAAAAAGAACATCGCCGCAGAAAAGGGAATTGCCGATAAAATAGCAGACACTTCCCGGAGAATGTCCCGGCGTGGCAAAGACGGTAAATTTCAGTCCGGCGATATCGACAACCTGACTGTCGCCGACCGAAAAATCGGCCGGCGGGCAGGTAATTTCAAATCCAAAAAAAGAAGAAATATTGGCCGAAGGCGAAGCCAAAAGCGGTTCCTCCCCCTGACCGACGTAAAGCGGCAAATTAAATTTGCCTTTCAGTGATTCCACGGCCGCAATATGGTCGCCATGTCCATGGGTGAGCAGGATGGCGCGGGGGGTGAATCCCAACCGGTCGATTCCCTCTGCGATTTTATAGTCATCGCCGCCCGGATCGATAATGACGCCATTTTTGCTTACGGCATCGAATATGAGATAGCAGTTAACCTCGAATGGCCCGACCACAATAGTCTCGATTTGCATATTATTCATACGTTTAAACCCCGAATATAGGCGGCAAAATATCCAATAAATATTTTTTGTCAACCCGGGATCCGAATATTGACTATCGGATAAACGAGGCAAGGATATGATTCAGATAAGATTCAGGCGCATTCTTATATGCGCAATTTCATTATAGTGGGATGAGCCTCAAAACCGAGCGCTTCATAAAGCGCCTGCCCGGCTCGCGAAGCGTTCAGAGAAACCGACCGCAGATTATTCAAGCGGCAGTATGCAATCATAGACTGCATTATTTGCCGCGCGATTCCGGCCCGGCGATGTTTCTCATCGACAAATAGACTATGCAAAAGCGCCTTCTTGCCGGAGGAATTCCCCGGCAGGGGGGGCCAGATCAAAACCGATAAGGCGCCGCTGGCAATTACCTGGCCGTCACATTCAACCACCCAGGCCGAAAGCTGGCCGTTTTTCAGGTTGATTTTGAGGTAATCGATATAAGCGGTTTCCATCCCGGACATCTCCTCTAGAACGACCGGCCGTTCGTCGAGGCGCCACATCTCCTCGAACATCAGGCGGCGATGCTTTGACAGAGCAGGAATATCCGAGAGTTTCGCTTTACGTATAGTTGTTGATGATTTCATATACTTCCCCTCTTACAGAATTAATCCATTACAATTTTTTTATACGGCGAAGAAGCGCCCCACGTTTCATCAGTCAATATTTAATATGCTCTGTACCCCGCAGGAGATATTATAGGTCACGAAGAAAACTTTCGCCATATAAAATTTTCAAGAATTTCGAGAGATCGAAGCTGTAACAGAACAGCTTTCCCCGCGCCGGCGAATAAATCTGATAAATTAATGCGTGGTAGCGGTAATTCCGCAGAGTGATAAAAAATAGACTCAGATGGTCGCACTTTTCGCTTGACAGGGCGTCCATTTGCATTATTTTTATAAAGATGGAATTAAAAACGACTAATTTGACGATATATGTGACTGCAAGTGCTTGGCGGTTGATGAGATACGGACGGATTGGCAAAAAATATAGCATCCTAAAGGCCCTAATCTGGACGGGCATATAGGGGAATAACACTTAATTTTGAAAGGGCCAATGATTAAAGTCTCAGTTAGACTACCCGCACGAACCGTACTCATTCTATTTATTGATAAATATACTTGTTTCCCCGCTATTGAAAACAATTTCGCCGAAGGAAGGGCAATTTGAAAACCACAAAATTACCTGTCTTTCTCGGAATTTTGCTTTTGGCCGCCCCTTTGGCCGCTCAGAATCATATCATAATCGGATGGAACGATCTGGGGATGCACTGCAGCAATCTCGATTTCTCCTCATTTGTGGTCCTTCCACCCTTTAACAATGTCCATGCGCAGGTCATTCAGGTTGGGGATGAAACCAATCTTCCGGTAGTGGTCACCGCCGGTTTTCGGGTGACCTATGAAATTCCCGGGAATAGCTATTCGGTCGGCAAAACCAATTTCTGGGATTACGCCTTTCAATTGTTCGGCGAAAATCTTGCTCCCAATATCGGCTTAACAGGAAACGGTCTCACGGGGGATATGGCGATATCCGGCAACGATTTCGAAATCACCGGTATTCCGTTGACCCCCTATACCGACGCTGACCTGCTGCACGAGGCTCCTTTTCAATTGGGGCTCTTGAAATTATACGACCAGTCCAACAATCTTTTGGCCACCACCCAACCGGTGGTTCCGGTTTCAAACGAGATTAATTGTGTCAGTTCCGGCTGTCATGCCAGCCCTCAGGCGATTCTGAATCAACACGAGACCGAGGGCGGTTTTGACCCCAATAACACGCCGATTCTTTGCGCCAGTTGCCATTCATCCAACGCGTTGGGAACACCGGGTCATCCGGGTGTCCCCTCTCTTTCGGAAGCGGTTCATAAACAGCACGGCGGAGTGACCAACGATTGCTACAAGTGTCATCCGGGGCCGAATACCCAGTGCCTTCGCGATGTCATGAGCACCAATCACGGTTTTGTCTGCCAGACTTGTCATGGGAGCGTCACTCAAGTCGGGGAAAGTATCTCCAGCGGCCGGATACCCTGGTTGCAGGAGCCGTCCTGCGGTGCGACCCAATGCCACGGCCCAATCTACGCCGAGGAACCGGGGAAGCTATTTCGGCAGTCAAAAGGACACGGCGGATTATATTGCAGCGCCTGCCACGGCGAGCCGCATGCTATCGCCCCCAGCCGCGAGGCTAATGATAATGTCCAGAATATCGCGCTTCAGGGGTATGCCGGGACTCTGAATAAATGCAGTGTCTGTCATGGAATCACCCCGACCGGCGCCGGCCCGCACGGCGTTGTGGCATCACACTGCTGTATTATGCCCGGCGACGCCAATCATAACAGCGCCGTGAATATTCTCGATATCTCCTTCATGATTAATTTTCTGTATAAACAGGGCCCTCAGCCGGTCTGCGGTCAGGAAGCGGATGCCAATGGAAACGGGGCGGTGAATATTCTGGATGTATCATACCTCATCAATTTTCTATATAAGCACGGCCCGGCGCCGATTTGCCAATAAGTAACATTAAATTAAAAATTGAAAGGACAGCCGCTGAGGGCTGTCCTTTTTTATTGACGGACGAGATAACGTGTCACCGGGTTTTTATTACTCAAATAAATATTCAAATGAAACGGCGTCGACGGAGGGAGCCGACGCCGTCCAATGCGCCTAACATAACCCCGTATATATTTTATTTATCCAATTGACTTTTTCTTACCAAAAAGGTATATATTACGCATCTTTTTAAGGTAGAAAGTGATGGCAAACGAAGTCAAAGAGACCATATCTGATTTAAGGACACGGCTTTCCAAACTTGGGAGGTTTCTTTGACCTTGAGGGACGTCGTGAAAAAATTAACAAATTAGAACAACTTACATCAGCTCAGGACTTCTGGAGCGATAATCAGAAGGCCCAGACGATTTTAAAGGAAATATCCGAACATAAAAAATGGCTGGAGAAAATCGAACGGTTCGATTCGGA
>CALMKK010000262.1 GCA_937867135.1 uncultured candidate division Zixibacteria bacterium | reverse complement strand
TATAATCACACTGCCCCCCCATGGCATTCGCCATCTTGGCCTCTGTCATACCCTTCATTCCGCTGCAACTGCCGCCCGATGTGGTATTGGCCGTTTTGACTTCGGAAGCTTCCTTCATATAGGGACAGCCGCTTGAATTAGCATTGGCCGTCTTGACTTCCGCCGTGCCCTTTACGGCTGAACAACTGCCGCCCGAAGTGGCGCCGGCCGTCTTGACCTCTGCTGTGCCCTTGACTGCTGAACAACTTCCACCCGATGTGGCGCTGGCGGTTTTCACTTCGCCCGATGCCTTCATGGCCGGGCAGCTTTTGCTCGCCGATGCTTCCTTGGCTCCGTCACAAGCCGAAGCGTAATTGAAGCCCGCGGCCAAAACCAATATGGCCGCCAACGCGATACTTGCCAGTACGATTCTCTTCACTGCAAACCTCCATAGATGATAAGCTTTAATGGTTATATTCTAATAAATTTACGTGTTTTGTCAAGTTATCTTTGCAAATAATATGGATAAATTCAATCTTTTATTATTAAACACTGTACGGCGGAATTCGGTTCCAAGAATAAAAAAATATAAATGATGCCTATTATAACCGTAAATAATAGTTATCTTTATCCACTATATACATATCTTTGACGGATAGAAATATCTCTCTTGGGATATTAAAGGTCATATCCCGGCAGGGCTTACCACTTCTTGAACCGCCAGAAGGCGATAAAACTCAAAACCGAGAGGACGGCCATTCCCAGGATTATATAAAAGGCCAGAGGATGTTTCTGAAGCGGCATCGCCACATTCATCGAAAAGGCGCTCACCACAAAGGTCGGCACCATAATTGCAATGGTGATAATATTGAGCGTCTTCATCAGGACATTAATATTATTGCTCACAATCGACGCCCGCGCATCCATCAGGCTCGCCAGAATATTGGAATAGATTTCGGCCTGACGGTAACATTGGTTGTTTTCAATCAAGGTATCATCCACCAATTCGATATCCGTGGTATCGAACCCCATTTTGCCGGCGTTCAACTTGAGCTTTTCGATCAAAACCCCGTTGGCGTTGATGGAATTGAGATAATAGACAAGGCTTTTCTGAAGGGCAAAAAGATTTATCAAATGACGGTTCTCCATCGCCCGATTGATCTTGAATTGCAGTTCATCCGAAATCGTGCTGATTACTTTCAGATGCTCCAGATAATGAAAAATGGAACGGTAGATCAATTTCAGCATCAAAAATCCCGGCGACGGGGGCCGTTGAAAAACCAGCGGATCGAACAGCGGCAGGTCTTCCGTCAATACGACGATTAATTTGTCTTTGAACAGGAAGGCTCCGACCGACGACACCTTAAAAAGAAATTGATCTTTGACCGAATAATTCTTGGGCCGCTTGAAAATTATGGCGATATGCTCCGGCTCGAATTCCAGACGGGACAATTCATCGGGGTCAAGCGCCGAGTGAAGCGTATGCTCATCGAATTTCAAGGTATCGATCAGATACCGTTTCTCGGATTCTTCCGGATTGACATAAATAATATATGGGGCGTCGGCTTCATCGGTCGGCACCAGCCGCTTTTCGCTGAATTTGTATTTTCTCTGCATAACCAGTTCCTATTTTGATCGTCTTCCCGGCCCGATTAACGTCGAAAGATAGATATAGAAAAATATTAAGGCAAGCGGTCTTTATAAGGGAAAATTTATTAAGCTCTTGTAGGTCAACGACCCCTTGGGGGCAGGGCGCGGTGCGGTTGGGGGGTCTTGACATTATTAAGTTGCGGTGGGTCTTAGATTTTTCGCACCGGCGAAAAAGCGTGACCCACCGCCCGTTGATTGCTTCAATCTAAAAATACGCCGCAAGCCCGAATTTCACCGCCGTCCCGCTGAATGAAAAAGAATTCCGCTTGGTCTCTGACGTTCTCCTTTGGCTCCCCGGGTAATATATCCTGGTAGACACATTCTTGCTCCAGATATAGTCTGCCAGGATCCCGTATTCGGCTGTCAAGCTGATATTCTTACCCGCGAACCACTCCACTCCCATAATCGACGATAATCCGAGGGTCCATGATTTTTGGATATTATCGTCTACCGTTTCCCTGATAGTTGGATCATACCCGTCTATCAAGCGATTATGAATTACCGTCTTGTCCCGGGAATACCCTAAATGCGGCCCCAATCCCCAATAGGGATGAATATTGCTATGAGTGGTTGGATACATTATGTACTGCAGATAAACCCCTACCCCCTGCCGGTCGTTGTTTTGATCGTTGATACTCTCATTCCGGTAATCTGGCTCCTCTATAAACACCTCACTTGTGTGGTAATTATTGGATGATTCGCTCAATGCCAACCCCAGCCGGATCGCCCGCGATTCTGAATAATGACGTTTTATGCTTATCGTCGCCCCCTGGAAATCTTTCAATTGAAAATCGTTGACTATCGCAAACTGCAAAGCCCACGACCCCTTATGGAGCCCATTGCCATAATTCTTGATAACCCCGCTACTGTCCTGCGCCCGCAAGTTCACCATTCCGGCGACAATTAGGAGCGGAACAATCCGGAATACCAAAGCTATTTTTCCATGAGTACACCTCATAGTGCCTCTCCTTTCATGAAGATATTTAATTGAAGGCCTAACTTCGACGGTATGCAAAAGGGTTGCCGAATTTCATGCATCTATGAATAATGGATTCCATTTGCTACGATTTGATACAATTAGTCCGCCTCCCTTATTTCATTTATGAAATTCAATAATTGCTGTAAAGCAACAGCACAAACGAGATCTTTGTCGCCTCCCGGCAATACGACAAATTGCAGTTCCCGATAATATCTTTATCCGTGAAAGTATAAGGGCAAAAATGAAATTCCTCGAAAAAAATCGTCGGATAACCGGCCTTCCAGAAAAAATAGGCATCGGTGTAATTGATATGGTCGCTCGTGTCATATGGAACTATTTTTGTGTAGCGGCCGCACAAATAATGTGCCAATTCCGTCACTTCCGCCGAACCGGGGCAATTCTGGAAATCAAGCCGCCACTCCTCTCCTTTCGGGCTGTATGCAATCTGATTGTTGTCAATCATCATGGCGATTGTCTTCCCGGTCCTGGCAAAATCGCTCACGAAATTATCGCTCCCGCTTCTCCCCTCTTTGAACATCGTCATGAATTCTTCCGACCCGAACGCCATGAAATAAATCGAATATTTGGGCCGGAAATTCTTTTGCTTGAAAATACGGGCGATTTCAAGGGATGCCGCCACCCCGGAGGCATTATTATTGGCGCCGGGGGCATAGGTATATGGATCGGTCCCCGGCCCCATAATAAAACAATCGTAATGCGCTCCCAATAAATATACCTTATTGGAATCGACCCTCCCCGGCAAAACCGCCTTCACATTATATTGCCACGATTTTTTGTATTCTCCGGAATTCAACGGAAACTCAATCGCATTTTGAAATGAATCAATTACGACATTATCATATCCGAATGACTCGAATTTTTCCGCCAGCCATAGTGCAATATCTTTCCGATTGTCGGCCAGCATGAACCTCGTCTTGAAATCCACCAGCCCCTGCATATAACTTCTGATATTGTTGGAGTCGATTTCTTGTAGATAGTTTTGTATGATACTATCGAGCCCCGTCTCTTCATTAATTCTCCGTACAAAATTGCTGTCGGATATTTCAATCCCCTCAGCTTGCCCGAATGCCGGCAGAATAATTAATATTCCAATTATTATTAAGATGGACCTTACCAAAACGCTCCTCCTGTTCAGAAGTATCGACAATATACCGAATTCCACCCCAGAACGCAAAAGCCGCGATAATGCCATCCTTCCCGTGCCAAGTAAACGCTTCGTCCGCCCACCTATCAATCCTTCCGCCCACCCCGTGATCGGCGGATCCTCCCGTCAGGGCCGGGCCTTTGACGGCCAGACCCGCCGCAATCCCTCTATCACCTTTACGATAAGTTCCGCGGGGTCTTGCCGAGGACTCTTGTCCGAGGTGTGACCCCGCGATTCTCTCCATATCGTCACTCTCCATATCGTCATTCCGGGCTTGAGCCGAAATCCAGTTCTTGTATTGTGCGCGGCAGACTTTAGTCTGCCCGGACGTTTCATTCAATAAGTTGGCGTAGGTCGAAATTCCCCCATATATTTTCGATAGAAAATTTATGGGGGTTTCGACAAATATTCCTGTCTGATTGGAAAAAATAAACTATGACCATCATTCGCCGCTATTTTTCATCCGGCAATTATTATTTTATGACGCACGTGACCCATAACCGCGCCCCGACCGAATATCAATATTCATCATTTGCAAATTATATCCGTGAGGGATATTATGCGTCCGATTGGGGAATATTGAAATCCGAAACATTAAAAGCTATTTCGGGGAATGAAGATGTCGAAACCCCTCCAATTTTTTGCGGCCACTAAATCCGGAGGCGCATTGCAACCTACGAAAACTAATGGCAAAGTGCAACAATATGCCAAGTAAGTTCGCTTTCAATATCCGAATCAAGCGGGCTATTCTCTCTGGTATTAAGGTTCTTGTAGGTCAATGACCCCTTGGGGGCTGGGTGGGGCGAGGATGGGGGGTCTTGACATTTTTTATTCTGGATTCTCAGGTCATGCCCGGAATACCATCGTTCGGGCTATCCTTTATCCTGATTGCACTTAATCCTGCCCTTGGCGCCAATTTCCACACCATTTTGATATTGAATTTGTACCGTCCTATTTATAGGAGGACAATATATGCCTGTAAGTGAAAAAAAACTTATCGCCAATCGGCTCAACGCCAAAAAATCCACCGGTTTTAAAACCTTTGCCTTCAAATTGCGCTCCGGCAAAGTTGAAAGCAATTTTCTTGAATAAACTGTT
>CALMKK010000261.1 GCA_937867135.1 uncultured candidate division Zixibacteria bacterium | reverse complement strand
TGATTTGGTGGGGAATATATTCCCGGCGATGAGGTAAGAACTGCCATCAAAAGTATAACAACCATTACCGTCATGCCCACCGATGGATGACCAAACCGGGTTACCCATTGGAAGGGCCGTGATATTATTGCCGGAGGCATCGTCAAGGGCAAAGGTAGAGCCGCCCTCAAACGGCATATAAAGGGTCATTAGGGGTGTGCCGTTTTTGTACCAGGCGGTCGCCGCTGTGGTTGCCTGAAGGGCCAAATTATATGAGCAAGCCAGAGAATCGCCCGAAATGATATTTAATACTTGATTATTAATGGCCACCGTGGAATCGGCTATGTTGACGGTATAATTTTGGGTGGCGGATCCGGTCGTATTGACTGCCGCGACAGTTATGTTATAGGATCCGGATGCACCGGGGTACCAGCGGACTATTCCCGTTATTGAATCAATTGTCATCCCGGCGGGATTCAGTGATAGTTGATATACCGGGGTCGGACCGCCCGTAGCATGAGCGATGTAGGTATATAATTTCCCGGCGATTCCGGTCGTTATCGGAGCTGAAGTGAATACCGGCACGGTCGGGATTATCGTAATTGAGTTTGAAGCGGTGGTTGTGCCGGCGGCACTCGATGAAAATGGGGTTACCTGAGCCAGCCAGGTGTCTCCGACCATCGTTTCGGCCGCCGCAATTTTATCTGCACCATGCAGAGCGAAAAGGGCTTTAATCTGATCGCCGGAAAGAGCATAATTATAAATTCTTATGTCATCGAGGGAGCCTCTCCAATCGGTTCCCCCGCCGGTCGCACCTATTTGCACGGTGGAATCGATAATATCCCTCAAATTCGACGGAACAATGGCGGTATCAATCGGCTGGCCGTCCTGGTAGAGCACCATGGATCCGGTGGAATAATCGAAAGTGACGGCTGCGAATATCCAGCGACTCGAGGCAATACTCCCGCTCCAACCCTGAACAATTTTCATATCGCCGTTCTGGCCGGCGCTCAGGCGCTGATCGTAGGTTACGCGAAGGCCGTGTCCCGGAGAAGCGCTTTGACCGCCAATGATAAAATTGTAGGTATTAGTGACGGTTCGGTAAATCCAGGCTGTCTGGGTATAGGATGATTTCGTCGGGAAAATTTTGCCGGCATTAATATAATCAGTACCGCTGAAAGAGTATGTCCCGAAGCCATCCCGACCGCCGGTTGCGTGCCATGTTGGAGCTCCGACAATTGTCATTATACGACTATTCCCGGAAAAATCCATAAGAGCATTGGTCGTCCCGCCCTCGAACGGCGCATACAATGTCATAATCGGGACGGCACTCTTATACCAGGCTGTGGCCGCCGTGACGGCCGAACCGGTGAGGGTATAGGCTGCATCAAGATCATCGTCATTGGTATTATTCCCGGAAGCCGAGTTAAGAGAAAGTCCGCTGATGCCGGGGGTCTGTGCCAATAGTCCGTCAGGCTTCAGGGCCATTCCCATTATTAAAAATAGAAAGAGCGAAAACTTTACCCACAATCCCTTTTGAACCAATTTCCCTTGTTTCATTTATATCTCCTCAAATTAAAAATATTTTTCGCAGATGGCGTTAGGCAATGCAGTAAAGCAAATTACGCTCCCAATCATCAATAGTTTGAGAGATAAGAAAACTTCGTAAAATATTTTGTGTCATTGATTTATAAGACTGATTTTTGTGAAAATTAGCGGTGATAAGTAAACCAAGCCAATTCTGACCGAGAATGCCTATATTATGTCAAAACCTGCATACCGGCAATTTCGGGAGAATCTATCAATGAATCTTCTAAGTCTCTCCGAGATAGGCTTTTCTGACCTCCTCGGTTTTGGCTAATTCCGACGCGGCCCCTTCCAATCTGATTTCACCCGTTTCCAAAACATAAGCATAATTGGCAATGCTTAGGGCCATATGGGCGTTTTGTTCCACCAGCAGCATCGTTGTTTGCAGTTCCTTATTAATCTCAACGATATTTTGAAAAATTGTCTTTACCAAAATGGGGGCAATGCCGAGTGAAGGTTCATCCAATAGAAGAATTTTGGGGCGGGCCAGAATGGCGCGCCCGATGGCCAGCATCTGTTGCTCGCCGCCGGAGAGTTTTCCCGCCGATTGCTTGATTCGCTCCTGCAGTTTCGGGAAGATGGATAGGACGTAATCAAAATCTTTCTTAATATTGATTTTATCTTTGCGGGGGTAGGCCCCGATTTCCAGGTTTTCACGAGTGGACAGATTTGCAAAAATCATTCTTCCCTCGGGAGACTGGGCAATTCCGGCCGCGACTATTTTATGAGCCGGCCAATTGGCGATATCATGACCGTCATAATTTATCTT
>CALMKK010000260.1 GCA_937867135.1 uncultured candidate division Zixibacteria bacterium | reverse complement strand
GCTTCATCAATCGGTCTTCTCCAATAGAGTTATTATGGCAATATTCGTGGTCGGGGTTTTTGCCAATCTGGTTTTCGAGGGAGTTGACCAGTACTGGCAGGTGCTTTTCGGGGAAATCCGCAAGATCGATATCGCCTATTTCGGCTTTTTTACGGCCGTCGGGGCGCTCTTGACCCTGGTATTCGTGCGATTCAGCGAGCGATATTACAATAAACTCGGTTCTTATCTGGCCGCCTGTTTTTTTTCGATTGCGGTTCTTCTGTGGGCGATGCCGAGGATTTCGAATAACTATGCCGTCAACGCCCTGGTCGCCTATTTTCTTTTTAAAGAATTGATTCGCCCCGCCCTCTCCACCCATTTAAACCGACAGTATAAGGGGCCGAATCGCGCCGCCTTTTTGTCAGGTTATAATCTGGTCTGTTCGGTCGGCGAAGTGCTCGCGGGGGTGATAGTCGGCCTTCTGGCGAGGCAATTTGGTGTGCCGATAGTCTTTTATTTTGGAGCGGTGGCGGCGATTGCGGTCCCGCCAATATTCCTAATTCTATCAAAAAAATAATCTGATTTGTTGATTCTGCCGAAAAATAATTAATGATTTTTGGGAAGAGAATCGTCTCTTAGTTGTAATCCCCACAGACAAAATTTCAATCTAAATTTTTCTTTCAAGGAGGGTTTTATGAAACGTCAGTTAATTCAGTCTGCAGTCGGCTTAATGGCTATTGCCATTTTTGCGGCCGCGGCTATCGCATCGACCGAAATTATCAAATCAAAAATCGAAGCGGTCACGGTTTATCCGGGGTCCGCGATGGTTACCCGAAGCGGCGCGGTTGACTTGCAGTCGGGAGAACACTCGGTGGTTTTTGAAAATATCCCGTTCCAGGCCGATATCTTTTCATTTCAGGTTTCGACATCAGGGTTGGACGGCGTGACTATTCTCGGCCTGAATCATTCCGAAGTAAATCATCTCGAGTCGCAACAGAAGCGGGTGGCGGAATTGCAGAGCCGGATCAAGGATATAGAAGAGGTCAAAATTAAGGAAATCGATGACCATATCAGCGTTTTGGAAGAAGAGAGGAATTTCCTTATGACAATCGGGAAGACCGGCACCGATGAAATGACCCGTCAGATTGCCGCCAGTACCATTGATGCCGTAAAATGGGAGGCGGGCATGCAATTTTTCGGAAAGAAACTCCGGCTGGTGACAGATTCGTTGCGGTATTTCAACAGAGAAAAGGCGGAAACTTCGGAGAAACTGAATATTCTCAAGGAAGAATCGGCGAAATCAGACGCTTCCCCCGGCAATAAAACAAGATCGGTGCAGATAGATGTGCGAGTTACTGAGAAAGGGGAGGTCAAATTGGCGCTTGCCTACATGCTCCCGGGGGCGGCTTGGACCCCTTTGTATGATGCCAGATACGATACCGAAACTGGAAAGGTTAGACTCGATTATTTTGCCGAAATAGTACAACGGACGGGGGAAGATTGGGACGACTTAAATGTTACCATATCAACTTCTCGTCCCTCTCTGAATGCCGGCCCGGGAGAAATCACTGTATCGCGCGCGTCTATAGAAGCAACGCCGGTCACGGATGTTGATGATCTCATTCAAAAATGCGCTGGTGTTGTCAGGGATAACAAAGGTGAAATCATTGTCAGAGGGGGTAGTGCTGGGCGAGTGGCATATATAGTTGATGCTGCCAATATCGGGGATCCGCTGGACGGATACGGGGTTGGATTTGAAAATCTTTCGTCAGCGATCCAAACGATGGTCGGTTTTGACATCTCATATTTGATTAGCAGAAAAGAATCTATACCCTCGGGAGATAAGTCGGTTCGCTGTCCTATCGCCCAATGGGAATTTGACACCAAAACAAATTATATCTGCCGTCCCCGCAATGTCGCAGGAGTCTATCGGCAGGCAACCCTGACCAATCAGAATCAGGGCGTGTTGATGCCGGGCATGGTTAATATTTTTGTAGAATCAGGTTACCTCGGCAAAGCATCCATAAAGGAGACAATTGTCCCGGGACAGGAATTTAAACTCCCCTTTGGCTTGGATAATCAAATAACCGCCAAAAGAGAAATTGTTTCCCGAAAGAAAAGCGTCTATGGCGACCAAGAGGAATTATCCGAAACTGTCAAAATTAACATAAATAACCACGCCTCCGGCCCGAAGACTATTTCACTTGAAGAGGCCTTGCCAGTCAGCCAGCATAATCAGATAAGAATCAAAATTAAAAATATGGACCCAAAACCGACTTCTGTAGATGAACAAGGCCGGGCCAAATGGGATATCACACTTGCCCCCAGCGAAGAAAAAGTTGTCATGTTCTCTTATCGTATCGGCTATCCCAGAGGGGCGGCGGTCGCCGGTTTCTAATTACAGAAATACAGCCCGGGCGATTTGCCCGGGTTGTATTATCTTTTTAATTATCATAGCATTATTATCATAATGGCAGAGCTTAAACCGATCGGATTATGGCTTCATCTGAATTCGGACAATTTCTATTTTTTTTCCCGAAAACTCTTGACATCTCCTCAAAAACGGTTAATTTCTCGCCATTATTTGTGACTAAAGTCACAAAGTAGATTTGACTTATGAGGTTTTGAGAGAATGTCAGAATATTTGGCCGTTCTGGTCTTCCTTGGAGTGGGGATTGGAATGGTCCTATTTACCTTCTTCCTGGCCCGTTTAATACGGCCGGCACACCCCTATAAAGCCAAAAACCAAAGTTATGAATCGGCCGAAAAACCGATTGGCGATGCCTGGGTGCAGTTCAATAACCGGTTCTATATCTTTGCTTTGATGTTTGTGGTGTTCGATGTCGAAGCGGTTTTCCTGTTCCCCTGGGCGGTGGCGTTCGGGCAATTAGGGTTATACGCCCTGATTGAAATGGTGATATTTATCGCCGTATTACTTTTTGGTTTACTCTATGCCTGGAAGAAAGGAGTATTGAAATGGGTGTAATAAAGAAACTTCCGGTATATTTGGAAAAATTTCCCGGCGGCGGCATTGCGACCACATCGCTGAACTATGTTTTGAGCCAGTCGCAGGCCAGTTCGTTGTGGTATTTGTTGTTCGGAACCGCTTGTTGCGCTATCGAGCTGATGGCCACCGGCGCCTCGCGTTACGATTTTGACCGGTTCGGGATGATTTTCCGGGCCTCGCCGCGTCAATCCGATTTGATTATAGCGGCCGGAACCATCACCAAAAAGATGGCTCCCCGGCTTCGCCTGTTATATGACCAGATGGCCGAGCCGCGTTATGTTATTGCCATGGGCGGCTGTACTGTTCACGGCGGCCCGTTCTATTATGACAGTTATGCGGTCGAAAAGGGAATCGATCATATTGTTCCGGTCGATGTCTATATTCCCGGCTGTCCTCCCCGGCCGGAATCACTTCTGGAAGGCTGCCTGACTCTTCAGAATAAAATCAAAAAACTAAAAGTGCAGGACTGGTCGTAAGGAATTTCTTCGATGAACCGCGACGAACTGACAAAATATATTCTGGAGAAATACGCCGGCAAGATTGAACTGCTTGAGACCGGAAAATATGAGCCGGTTTTTCTTATCAAGCGCGAAGACCTGCTGGAATTCTGCAAAAGCATTAACAGCGACGAAACCCTGCAGATAGATTTTCTTAATAATATCGCCGCGGTCGATACCGGCGAGAAATTTGAAGTGGTCTATTCGGTATCATCGGTGAAAAAGCGGATTAGTTTTGATTTCAAAGCGGTGATGCCGTATGAAGGGGCCGAGGTCGATTCCATCCAGGAAATCTGGGCCGGGGCCAACTGGCACGAACGGGAAGTCTGGGAACTCTATGGAATCAATATCCGCAATCATGGAAATTTGACCCGTTTTCTGCTGCCTGATGACTGGAACCAGGGATTCCCGATGCGGAAAAACTGGGATGCCCCTGATTTCAAGAGGATGCCTGAGCTATAAGATGAGCCCGGAACTGCGCACCGAAGAATTCATGATCAATGTGGGGCCGCACCATCCGGCCACCCACGGCGTCTGCCGTTTTCTGTTGACCATGGACGGCGAGAAAATCGTGAAAGTGGTGCCGTATATCGGGTATCTTCATCGGGCGCTCGAGAAAATCTGCGAAAATCGCAC
>CALMKK010000259.1 GCA_937867135.1 uncultured candidate division Zixibacteria bacterium | reverse complement strand
TTGTCATTACTTGAAGCATAAGCGGCGTTGGTGACAATCAACTCATTGAAAATCGAAGCGGTCTCGGCGAGGGTCATCGGGTAGACCGAGGAGAAGACGGGATTGTCCTTGAGGACATTATGATGATATGCATGCCCCAGTTCGTGGGCGAGCGTGCTCAACTCCGCGAAACTTCCGCCCCAGGTCATGAAAATGCGACTCTGCTTGGAGACGCGGAGGGTCGTGCAATAGCCGCCACCCGCTTTACCGGGACGATCTTCGGCCTCGATCCACCGTTTGGCCAGGGCCATTTTGGAAAAATCGGCCAGTTCATCGCCCAAGGTTTTAAAATTGGCAATAATAAATTCGCCCGCTTCATTGAAGCCGTAAGTACGGTCGGAGCGACCCACCGGTGCCGTCTGGTCGTACCAGCAGAATTTATCGATACCCAGGAGTTTCTTTTTGGCCTCGATATACTTTTTTAATCTGGGGGCCCCTTCGGCGACCGCCTGCCACATGGCCTCGAGTGTTTTCTGCTTGATGCGGCAGTTCATGAGCGGCTCCAAAAGGGGTGATTTCCAGCCCCGTTTCTCGTACATCGTCAGCCGGAACCCGGCCTGGAAATTGAGGGTCATCGAGGCGAGATTGGCCCGGCTCTCCCAGGCGGTTTCAATCGCTTGATGGGCCTGCTTGCGGACGGTGCGATCCGGCGAACTGGTTTTGAGCGATAACTGCCCCAAAGATAGTTTTTTGGTTTCGCCGTTTTCGGTAAATTCGCCCCGCAGGTCACCGTACATTTTATCATACAGCCGGTTCCAGGCATGGTACCCATTCACGGCCAGATCGGTGGCGAATGATTCGAACTCCGGCGCCATTTTCAACTTGGCGATATCGCGCATCTCATTCAGATAGAATTTCACTTCGGCCAGTTTCGGCGATGTGACCAATTTTTCCCATTCTTTATCGCTCTGCTTTTTGGCGAAAGCTTCCAGCGAGACGGTCAGTTTTTCATAGCCGGAACGGAGGACGTCGATTTCGCCGACAATCTGATGACCCTTCTCATCGTTGACATTCTGGCTGACCAGGCAATGGGAGAAGGCGGAGGCCTCGATCAGCCGGCTCAGGAATTCCTGCATGGTGACAATAAAATCAGCCCATTTGTCGCGGCTGGCGGCGGACAATTTAGGGGGCATTTTGGCGAATTTGGCGGTAAGGGATTTCAGGTCTTTCTGAATTTTTTCCCGAAAAGTGGCATATTCTTTGGAACCGCTCCCGCCGGGAAATATCGACTCCAGGTCCCAAGTTGGAGCTTTGTCAAGCTGGTTCTTTTTCCCGATCTCTTGTGAACTCATATTTATCACTCCTGCAATAAGATATTAGAAATATCGTTTATTTTCTCGCTTTTGGCGCGGATTTGGTCCCCCAAATTCACCGCCGAAGATATTATACTAATCTATCCGGCGAATTCAAGCCCAAAAGCGTAGAATGGTACCGGTTCATTTATTATCCAATATGGGGTTGCGAAATTCCGCCAAAGATATAAATTACCGGCAATATAGAACAATTGGCTTGAGAAAATATTCACATAAAGGAGTTTGCGATGGATATATTTGAATATGCGATGAAGATGGAGCAGGACGGCCAGGCTTTTTATGAGAAAATGGCCGGTCAGGCCGGCAATGCCGCGCTAAAAAATATACTGCTCGATCTCGCATCGGATGAAATCAAGCATTATAACATCTTCAAGAGATTCAAAGAGGGGGATCTCACCGCCACCAAAGAGATGAAAGGGGCGACCTCTGAGACACTCAATAAGGCCAAAAATGTTTTCGAGAAACTGGCTTCAAGCAAAAAAGCGATGACTTTTCCGGCGGATATAGCCGAAGCCTGGAAAAAGGCGCAGGGGATCGAGAAAAAATCGGAAGATTTCTATCGGGAAAAAGGGGCGGCCGAGAAAAATGACAAGATTAAGAAGACAATTATGCTCATTGCCGACGAGGAACACAAACACTGGGTTTTGATTGAGCATGTTCTGCAATTTCTGGATCGGCCGAAGACGTGGCTTGAAAACGCCGAATGGCACCATCTGGAAGAGTATTGATTAATAAATCCGGAGGTAAAAATGGGTAATTATAGAATTCCTTTCCCCGGCAATGAACCGGTCTGGGGTTACGCCCCCGGTTCGCCGGAACGGGAGAATCTGATAAAGGCGATCGCCGAATTGAAGAAGACCAGGATCGATATTCCGATGGTCATCGGCGGCAAAGAGGTTCGGACCGGCAATCCGATCAAAATAACCGCTCCGCATAATCATGCCCTGGAACTAGGGCAGTCCTACCAGGGTGGCAAAAACGAAGTGCAAATGGCGGTGGAGGCGGCGCTGAAAGCGAAGAAGGAATGGGCGGAATTTCCCTGGGAAGACCGGGCGGCGATTTTTTTGAAAGCGGCCGATTTATTGGCCGGCCCGTACCGTTATATCATGAATGCCGCCACGATGCTGGGGCACAGCAAGAATGTCTTTCAGGCCGAAATCGACGCTGTTTGCGAACTGGTTGATTTTTTCCGATACAATACCTATTTCACGCAGGTCATTTATGATATTCAGCCGGATAACGCCAAGAATATCTGGGACCGGTTGGATTACCGCCCGCTGGAAGGGTTTGTTTTCGCGGTGACGCCGTTCAATTTTGTCTCGATCGGCGGAAATCTTCCGACCGCCCCGGCCATCATGGGGAACACGGTGGTCTGGAAACCGGCCTCATCGGTGGTCTATACGGCGCATTTTATCATGCGGATTCTCAAAGAAGCCGGTTTGCCGGATGGAGTGATTAATCTGGTGACGGCGCGCGGGGCGGATGTCGGCGAAATGATTCTGAAAAACGAAAATCTGGCCGGGATACATTTCACCGGAAGCACGGCGGTGTTTCAAACGATGTGGCGGACGGTCGGTGAAAATATCGCCAGGTACAAGACCTATCCGCGTATCGTGGGGGAAACCGGCGGTAAAGATTTCATATTCGTGCATAATTCGGCCGATGTCGATGAAGTCGCCACGGCAATCACGCGCGGGGCGTTCGAGTACCAGGGGCAGAAATGCTCGGCGGCCTCACGGGCCTATATCCCCAAATCGCTCTGGCCGAAAGTGAAGGAGCGGGTGCTCTTGGATTTGAAGCAGATAAAAATGGGGGATGTGGAAGATTTCTCCAATTTTGTCAATGCCGTGATTGATAAAAGCGCTTATGAGACGATTGTCGAATATATCGAGTATGCCAAAAAATCATCCGAGGCGGAGATTATCTCGGGCGGTAAGTACGACAGCAGCAAAGGGTATTTTATCGAGCCGACCGTGGTGGTGACGACCAACCCGCATTTCCGTCTGATGGAGGAAGAAATCTTCGGCCCGGTGATGACGATATTTGTTTATGAAGACAGCGAGTTCGAGAAAACTTTGGATATCTGCGATAAGACATCGCCGTACGCCTTGACCGGAGCGATTTTCTCAAAGGATCGCAGTGCCGTAATCAAGGCGATGCGGGTCCTTCGGAACGCCGCCGGGAATTTCTATATCAACGACAAACCGACCGGCGCGGTGGTGGGGCAACAGCCGTTCGGCGGGAGCCGGGCCTCGGGGACCAACGACAAGGCCGGGTCGCTTTTGAACATGATCCGCTGGACCTCGCCGCGGGCGATAAAAGAGAATTTTGTTCCGCCGAAAGACTACCGGTATCCGTTCATGGGGTGAGGGCGATTTTGCATTGGTTCACAAGGGCGCAATGAAATGCGCCCTTTTTTATGTAAATGAAAGACTTACAGGGCGTATTCAATACGCCCCTACAGGTTTGCCGGATTTTCCCGATCAAGGGACCATTTAAAGGGATTTTCTGAGATATATTTGCGAATATTATTCAGGTCTTCCTCATTACGAATGATATGGTCATAGTAATTTCTTTGCCAAACCTTCTGCCCCGGAGATTTTCTCAATTTATTTATCTTAGACGCAGTTGCCGCCTTAAAGCCCCTTATAATTGCCCCAATTGTTTGAGAAGGCGAGATCCATTTTGTAGGGGCGTATTGCAATACGCCCTTCGATTCGATTATTGCAATTATCCCATGCAAATGATTAGGCATGACGATCATCTGATCCAGAATTACATTGTTTCTAAGTGATTCCGTGCGCTGCCATTCCTGCATTACCAGTTGACCGAAGGTATTCAAATTTACCTTTTCATTATCGATCTTGCCGAATAATTCAGTTCTTTGATCGGTTACAATAGTAATGAAATACGCGCCCTCTCCGGAATAATCATACCCCTTGAGCCGCATCGACCGGCGGCGGCGAATTTCAGATTCTTCTTTCATTTATAATTGACCGTAGAGGTTGGCCGGTTTAGATATTGGTGAATTTAGATGCATTATTTTATTCGAGCAGTTATTGTTATTTCCCAATTCATATTTGCATAATAATAAATGTTGGAAATATGGGCAAAATTAAACGGCGGACCGGCAGATTAAAGTCGGTTGATGGTCAAGCGCCAAGCGGGTTTGACCTATTAGTATATGATGGGTTATTACCAGTACCGCTCGATATGCACGGTGCCGGGGAGGCGGTTGGTGTGCTTGGTGTACCCTTCGACGAGCGTGATATCAAGCATCTGGTCGACCATCTTGGGATTGCCGCAGAGAAAAATATGGGTGTTCTCCGGGGCGGGATGAAAATCCCAGATCTTATCGAGCGAACCGTTATGCCACGAATCCTGTATATGCCCGGTCAACCCTTTCCAGGGGACCGGTTCATCATCGGGGCGGCTTATAATCGGCAGATAGGTGAAATTTTCGCAGATATGCTGCAATGACGACAGCTCCGAGCGGAACGGCAACTGCCAGGAGTGACGCGCCCCGTGCACCAGTGCGAATTTTCTTTTGCTGTGATTCAATTTTTCGGTGCGGAGCATACTCATGAACGGCGCCAGACCGGTACTGGTGGCGAACATCAGGATATGAGAATCCTCGGGGACATTGGCCAGCGTGAAAATCCCCGATGGTTTCGGAGAAAACCAGAGGCGGTCGCCAGGTTGCAGGGTGAACAATCGGGGTGTAAGAAGCCCATGGGGCACGAGGGATACATAAAACTCGAGAAAATCTTTCACCATCGACGCCGACGATATCGAATAGGAGCGCTGGATAAGGCGATCCGGGTCGGGAGGTTCCTGCTCCTGGACGGCACTATCGCAACGGGGAGAATCGGGCGGAAGGCCCAGCACGGCGAATTGCCCCGGCCGAAAATCGGGCGTGAGGCCGTCTTCGGGCATCACCCGCATGATCATGGCGGAATCGGAGAGGTCGATTCGCTGGCAGACTATGGCGTTAAGTTCGGTATCCATAAAAAATTGGCCGTTCCATGGGCCGGTTTTATTAATACGGAACCGGATCGGGAAATCGGAAAAGAATTATTCGGCTCTTCCGGCGATTAAATATCAATTTTCAGATATTTGCGGACCAGAAGCCCGATCGCAAAATTGAGGGCCGCCACCCCGAGCGATATCGCCGCCATCTCAGTGAACCTCTTCCAGAAAGAGAGATTCTTGGCAATGGCGATATAGAAATTGAAAACAAAGATTATCAGCAAGGCGAAACCGAGGGCGATCCCCAGTCCGACAAAGGGGCTGGTAAAGGTAAAATAAGGAAAAACCATCAGGAAGACGGCAATAATATAGGCGAGTCCGGTATATAGACTCGATTTAATAGGACTCTTGCCACCTTCCTCTTTGGTAGAAAGATATTCCGACGCCGCCATCGAGAGAGCCGCCGCGATTCCGGTAATCAGCCCGGCGATAGCGACGATCCGGGTATTTTGAAGGGCGAGCGTCAAACCGACCAGAACGCCGGTCAGTTCCACGAGCGCGTCATTTAAGCCGAGGACAATCGAGCCGGTGTAGGCCAGTTCTTCCTGATCGATCAGGTCGAGCATCCGCTTTTCGTGTTCTTCCTCTTCTTTGATGATTCGTTCCACCTGCGGGTCGAGCGTCCGCAGATCGCTGTATGATGATTGCACCAGCGATTCGCTCCGTTCCATCAGGCGCACCCCGAAATTGAGGCCGAAGAAGCGTGACAAAAAATAGAAAAATATCATTCTAATCCGGCCCGGCTTGACATCTTGAGAGGTGAACTGCTTGAAAAAATTGTAATGGGCGAGTTCTTCGCCGGAGATTTTGGTTAGGGTCCGGCGGTCGTTCTCACGCTTGACATGGCGCGCCAGACGGCTGTATATATGATATTCGGTGATTTCGTCTTTTTGCGCGCGAAGAATTTTGCTTTTTGTGCCCGGTTCAAGCATACTCTGGACCCTTAAATAGTATATAATTCTACGGGCCGGAAATATCAACCACAATAATTTTACCCGACAATATTGCGGCCGCCGTCAACCACGATAAATTGCCCGCAAATCATGAAAGCTTCATTGGAGCAGAGGAAGGCGGCGATCCGGGCGATATCCTCGGGCTCGACAATCCGCCCCATCGGGGTATGAAATTTGGCATGTTCGATGACTTTATCGGCGCCGGGAATGGAGCGGGCCGATTTGGTATCGGCCAATCCGGCGAGAATGCCGTT